>NZ_NEVB01000219.1:0-23947 GCF_002259925.1 Aeromonas sp. A35_P
AAACAGGGAAACTTCCGTGGTGAATCACAATATCGACTCGAACAATACGCTATCACGCGCAGGCTTGTAGCCTAATAACCATTCAATACGAATAACCAATCACTACAGACTCTCTCAATCAGGTAGGCCACATGTCACCCATCCAGCGACCTACCTTTTCAACCATGTTTATACAACCGCATGCCATACCATGATGGTCGTTTCCCAGTGACCGTGGGTTGATTTATGTATTGCGTTGAAGCCTTGCTGACGATAGAAGTCAACGTTATGTGTTTCACACTGCAAGTAGAGTGTCGCAACACCACGGGAAACGGCCATATCCCTGGCGACATTAATCATTTTTTTGGCGATGCCTTTTCTGCGGTGCGGCGCTGGAACATAGATACCACCAATCCAGAACTCATATTCAGGGTAGTTTTTATTTTCCTGGATTTTCAGTTCCAATGTTCCAACCAGTTCGCTATCGTCATGCGCGACCAGGCTAAATGGGATATTTCTATTCAAGGTTTTGACTTCAACCTTTTTACGTACCATCTCTTTCGTAACGCCGGGCACCTGAGAGGCCCACTCATCGAAATACCAGCCAACTATCGTCGATACATCATGCGGATGATCCGCAAGCAATGAAATTTCCATATATCCCCCGTGACAAGATACAAAATATTTTTAGATTCGCGAGAATGAGTAATGATATCAAATCAATAGAAATAAAAATGCCGCCCCAAAGGGCGGCATTTTTATCAGAGATAACAGGCTAACTTACCAGCCGGTTACTTCACGCAGGGCTTTGCCGATATCGGCCAGGGAGCGCACGGTTTTCACGCCGGCATCTTCCAGGGCGGCAAATTTCTCGGCCGCGGTGCCTTTACCACCGGCGATGATGGCGCCCGCATGACCCATGCGCTTGCCAGCCGGCGCGGTGACGCCCGCGATATAGGAGACCACCGGCTTGGTGACGTGGGCCTTGATGTAGGCAGCCGCGTCTTCCTCGGCGTTGCCGCCGATCTCGCCGATCATCACGATGGCTTCGGTCTGCGGGTCATTCTGGAACATCTCCAGAATGTCGATGAAGTTGGAACCCGGGATGGGGTCGCCACCGATACCAACGCAGGTGGACTGGCCGAAGCCCTCGTCCGTGGTCTGCTTGACCGCTTCATAGGTCAGGGTGCCGGAGCGGGAGACGATGCCCACCTTGCCCGGCTTGTGGATGTGGCCGGGCATGATGCCGATCTTGCACTCACCCGGGGTGATGACGCCCGGGCAGTTCGGCCCGATCATCCGCACGCCGGTCTCTTGCAGCTTCACCTTGACGTCCAGCATGTCCAGGGTCGGGATGCCTTCGGTGATGGTGACGATGAGCTTGATGCCGGCATCGATGGCTTCCAGGATGGCGTCCTTGCAGAACGGGGCCGGTACATAGATGACGGAGGCGGTGGCGCCGGTGGCTTCCACGGCGTCACGGACGGTGTTGAACACCGGCAGGCCCAGGTGAGTGGTGCCGCCCTTGCCCGGGGAGACGCCGCCGACCATCTGGGTACCGTAGGCAATAGCCTGTTCGGAGTGGAAAGTGCCCTGACCGCCGGTAAAGCCCTGGCAGATCACCTTGGTGTCTTTGTTGATCAGAACGCTCATTATTTGGCCTCCGCTGCTTTTACCACTTGCTGAGCTGCGTCAGTCAGACTCGTTGCGGCGATGATATTGAGGCCGCTGTCGGCCAGTTTACGGGCACCCAGTTCGGCGTTGTTGCCTTCCAGACGCACCACCACGGGCACTTTCACCCCCACTTCCTTGACGGCGCCGATGATGCCTTCCGCGATCATGTCGCAGCGCACGATGCCACCGAAGATGTTGACCAGCACGGCTTGTACCTTGCTGTCGGAGAGGATGATCTTGAACGCTTCAGTCACCCGCTCCTTGGTGGCGCCGCCGCCGACGTCCAGGAAGTTGGCCGGTGAACCGCCGTGCAGGTTGACGATGTCCATGGTGCCCATGGCCAGGCCCGCGCCGTTGACCATGCAGCCGATGTTGCCATCCAGCGCCACATAGTTCAGCTCCCACTGGGCGGCGTGCGCTTCACGGGGGTCATCCTGGGACGGGTCATGCATCTCGCGCAGCTTCGGCTGGCGGTACAGGGCGTTGGCGTCGATGTTGATCTTGCCGTCCAAGCAGTGCAGGTTGCCCTTGTCGGTGATGACCAGCGGGTTGATTTCCAGCAGGGCGAAGTCGCAGTCCAGGAACATCTGGCCCAGACCCATGAAGATCTTGGTGAACTGCTTTATCTGATCACCGACCAGACCCAGTTTGAAGGCCAGCTCGCGGGCTTGATAAGGCTGCGGGCCTACCAGCGGATCGATGGCGGCTTTGTGAATGAGTTCCGGGGTTTCGTGGGCGACTTTCTCGATCTCCACGCCACCTTCGGTAGAGGCCATGAAGACCACGCGACGGCTGCCACGGTCAACCACGGCGCCCAGGTAGAGCTCCTTGGCGATGTCGGTGCAAGATTCCACCAGGATCTTGGTGACCGGCTGACCGTTGGCGTCAGTCTGATAGGTCACCAGGTTCTTGCCGAGCCAGTTCTGGGCGAAGGCACGGATCTCGTCCTTGCTCTTGGCCAGCTTGACGCCGCCCGCTTTACCGCGGCCACCGGCGTGGACCTGGCACTTGACGACCCAGGTGTTGCCGCCAATCTTGTCGGCCGCTTCGGCCGCTTCCTGCGGGGTGGCACAGGCATAACCTTCGGAGACCGGCAGGCCATACTCGGCAAACAGCTGTTTTGCCTGATATTCATGCAGATTCATAGATGCTCTATCCGTGTTGTAGGTATTTCCGTCCGGGGCTCGTGTTTCTCAATCCCCTGTGAAAGGGGTCAAGGCGACCCCTCGTTATCTTTCTAATTTCACTTTCACTCAGACGTTCCGTCAGGGCCGCGAGGGCCCCCGCTTGCCGCCGGGCGACAGGCCCGGCGGCAAGCTTGTGGCACAGATCGTCAAGCCAGAGGGCTTGTCGATCCGGCCGATTTCTTTAGACGTCCAGCAGCAGACGGGTCGGATCTTCCAGCAGCTCCTTGATGGAGACCAGGAAGCCCACCGACTCGCGGCCGTCGATGATGCGGTGATCGTAGGAGAGCGCCAGGTACATCATCGGCAGGATCTCGACCTTGCCGTCGACGGCCATGGGGCGGTCCTGGATCTTGTGCATGCCCAGAATGGCGCTCTGGGGCGGGTTGATGATCGGGGTGGACATCAGGGAGCCGAACACGCCACCGTTGGTGATGGTGAAGTTGCCGCCGGTCAGTTCGTCCACGGTCAGCTTGCCGTCACGGCCCTTGCCGGCCAGATCCTTGATGGCCTTCTCGATGTCGGCCAGGCTCATGCTGTCGCAGTCGCGCAGCACCGGGGTCACCAGACCACGGGGGGTGGAGACGGCGATGCTGACGTCGAAGTAGTTGTGGTAGACGATGTCGTCACCGTCCAGCGCCGCGTTCACTTCCGGGTAGCGCTTGAGGGATTCCACCACCGCCTTCACGTAGAAGGACATGAAGCCGAGCTTGATGCCGTGCTTCTTCTCGAAGATCTCGCCGTACTGCTTGCGCAGCTTCATGATGGGCGCCATGTTGATCTCGTTGAAGGTGGTCAGCATGGCGGTGGTGTTCTTGGCCTCCAGCAGACGCTCGGCGATACGCTTGCGCAGACGGGTCATGGGCACACGTTTTTCAGTGCGACCGGCCAGCGGGGCGACCGGTGCAGCCGGGGCTGCGGCGGCGACCGGCGCGGCGGCAGGCTTGTTGCCACCCTTGATGAAGGCTTCCACGTCTTCCTTGGTGACGCGACCGCTCTTGCCGGTACCGGTCAGCTTGGCAACATCGATGTCATGCTCGGCCACCAGGCGGCGCACGGAGGGGCTCAGGCCATCGGCGGCGTCATCGGCCACCGCTTCCACCGGCTTCTCCTTGGTCTCTTCGCCGGCCACCGGGGCAGGTTTGAGCATGGCGATCAGCTGGCGGGAGAGCACGGTGGCCCCTTCGCTTTGCAGGATGTCGCCCAGCACGCCGGCTTCCGGCGCCGGCACTTCCAGTACGACCTTGTCGGTCTCGATGTCAACCAGCACTTCGTCACGGGCAACCAGATCACCCGGCTTCTTGTGCCAGGTCGCGATGGTGGCATCCGCCACTGATTCCGGCAGGTCCGGTACTTTGATCTCGATAGTCATCTAATCAGTTCCTTGTTTACTTCTTGGCCAGCGGGCTTGTTCTTGGTCGAAGAGGACGCTCCCGGGGAGCGCCCTCTCCTTCACAACTCGTTATTCCAGGGTAAGTGCGTCTTCCACCAGGGCTTTTTGCTGCTTGGCGTGGACGGACATGTAACCGACGGCCGGCGAGGCCGAGGCCGGGCGACCGGCATAACGCAGACGGGCATGGCTTGGCAGCACGCTGTCGTAGTGATGACGGGTGCAGTACCAGGCGCCCTGGTTCTGCGGCTCTTCCTGACACCAGACGAAGTCGGTGACATGGGCGTAGTCGGCCAGGATGGCGCGCACTTCCTCTTCCGGGAAGGGGTAGAGCTGCTCGATCCGCACCAGGGCCACGTCCTGCTGCTCCGCCTTGCGACGGGCATCGAGCAGGTCGTAGTAGACCTTGCCGGAGCAGAACACCACGCGCTTGACGCCCTTCGGATCCAGCGCATCGATCTCGCCGATGGCGTTCTGGAAGGTGCCTTCCGCCAGCTCTTCGAGCTTGCTCACCGCCAGCGGGTGGCGCAGCAGGGATTTGGGCGTCATCACGATGAGCGGACGGCGCATCGGGCGCACCACCTGACGGCGCAGCATGTGGAACACCTGGGCCGGGTTGGACGGCACGCACACCTGCATGTTGTGCTGGGCGCACATCTGCAGATAGCGCTCCAGACGGGCGGAGGAGTGCTCCGGACCCTGCCCCTCGTAACCGTGCGGCAGCAGCATGGTCAGGCCGCACATCCGGCCCCACTTCTGCTCGCCGGAGGAGAGGAACTGGTCGACCACGACCTGGGCGCAGTTGGCGAAGTCGCCGAACTGGGCTTCCCAGATGGTGAGGCCGGCCGGCTCGGCGCTGGCGTAGCCATATTCAAACGCCAGTACCGCGTTCTCGGTCAGCACGGAGTCGTACACCTCGAACGGGCCTTGCTCGTCGTGCAGGTTGCACAGCGGGGTGTAGGTGCTGGCATCGGTCTGGTTGTGCAGCACGGCGTGGCGGTGGAAGAAGGTGCCGCGGCCGGAGTCTTCCCCGGTGAAGCGGATGCGGGAACCCTTGTCCACCAGGGTGGCGTAGGCCAGGGTCTCGGCAAAACCCCAGTCCACCAGCTTCTCGCCGGCGGCCATCAGGCGGCGGTCTTCGTAGATCTTCTCGACCTGGCGCTGCAGCACGTGGGTGGCCGGATACTGGCTCACCCGCTCGCCGAGGGCCTTCAGGTGATCCATGGGCACAGTGCTGTCATAGGGCATGGCCCAGTCGTGGCCCAGGTAGGGGGTCCAGTCGACGGAGTGCAGCTCCATCGGGCGCCACTCCTTGCTCACCCGCTCACCACGATCCAGGGTGTCGCGATACTCGTTGACCAGCGTGGTGGCCAGCTCCTGGCTGATGACGCCATCCGCCACCAGCTGATCGGCGTAGATTTTGCGCGGGGTCGGGTGCTGTTTGATCTTCTGGTACATCAGCGGCTGGGTGGCACTCGGCTCGTCGGCCTCGTTGTGGCCGTGACGACGGTAGCAGACCAGCTCGATCACCACGTCGCGCTTGAAGGTGTTGCGATAATCCAGCGCAATCTGGGTCACCAGCACCACGGCTTCCGGGTCATCACCGTTGACGTGCAGCACGGGGGCCTGCACCGCCTTGGCGATGTCGGTGCAATATTCGGTGGAGCGCAGGTCACGGATATAGGAGGTGGTGAAGCCCACCTGGTTGTTGATGACGATGCGCACAGTCCCGCCGACGCCGTAGGCTCGGGTCTGGGACATGTTGAAGGTCTCGGCCACCACGCCCTGACCGGCCATGGCCGAGTCACCGTGAATGGTGATGGGCAGTACGGTCGAGCCGTCCTTGTCACCACGGCGATCCATACGGGCACGCACGGAGCCGATGACCACGGGATTGACGATCTCGAGGTGAGACGGGTTGAAGGCGAGCGCCAGGTGGACGTTGCCGCCCGGGGTGGCGAAGTCGGACGAGAAGCCCATGTGGTACTTCACGTCACCCGTGCCCCAGGATTCGCCGTGCTTGCCGGCAAACTCGTCGAACAGGTCCTGGGCGCGCTTGCCCAGCACGTTGATCAGCACGTTGAGGCGACCGCGGTGGGCCATGCCGATGACGGCCTCTTTGCAGCCCTGCTCACCGGCGCGGCGGATCAATTCTTTGAGCATGGGTACCATGGCATCGCCCCCTTCCAGGGAGAAACGCTTGGCCCCCGGGAACTTGGCGCCCAGGTATTTTTCCAGCCCTTCGGCGGCGGTCAGGCTCTCGAGGAAGCGGGTCTTCTCTTCGAGGGTATAGGTCCCCTTCCCTTCGATGGATTCGAGCCTGTCTTGCAGCCAGCGCTTCTCCTCGGTGGAGGTGAGGTGCATGTAGTCGGCGCCGATGCTGCCGCAGTAGGTCTTCTTCAGCGAGGCATAGAGATCGGAGAGCACCATGGTCTCGCGACCGATGGCGTAGGAGCCCACGTTGAAGGTGGCCTCCATGTCCGCGCCTTGCAGGTTGTGAAACGCAGGATCCAGTTCGGCAACGGTTTCACGCGCCCACAGGCCGAGCGGATCCAGATTGGCGTTTTGATGGCCGCGGAAGCGGAAGGCGTTGATCAGCTGCAGTACCCGCACCTGCTTGGCATCCACTTGCGGATCGGAGACGGGGGCACTGTAACGGGAGGGCTCCTTGGCCAGGCGACGGAAATAATCGCGGACCCGGGAATGGGGTTGTTCTATCGCATGGCCATTGACCTGGGGCAGCGAGCTAAACAGGCTACGCCACTCTTCGGCTACGGATTCGGGGTCTTCCAGGAAGGATTCGTACAAATCCTCGATATAGCTTGCATTCGCACCAGCCAGGTGAGATGACTCCAACCAGGCCTTCATCACGCCGTTATGCATTTCTATCCCTTGTACATCTTGTTCACTGCAGCGCAGCTTGTAGGGGTCAAATAGCCATCCAGGCTGGATGGCTATCCAGAGGTCGGGCCTGGAGCGTGACGCCCTGGCCCTGATATCAAACAGCCCGGTTGAGCAGCATCGACTTGATGTGGCCGATGGCCTTGGTCGGGTTCAATCCCTTGGGACAGACGTTCACGCAGTTCATGATGCCGTGGCAACGGAACACGCTGAAGGCGTCATCCAGATTACCCAGTCGCTCGGTCGCGGCGGTGTCGCGGCTGTCCGCCAGCCAGCGATAGGCGGCGAGCAGCCCGGCCGGGCCGATGAACTTGTCCGGGTTCCACCAGAAGGAGGGGCAAGAGGTGGAGCAGCAGGCACAGAGTATGCACTCGTACAGGCCATCCAGCTTGGCGCGCTCTTCGGGGGATTGCAGGTGCTCACGCACGGGCGGCAATTTTTCGTCGTTGATGAGGAAGGGTTTGACCTTCTCCCACTGGGTGTAGAACTGGGTCATGTCGATCACCAGATCGCGGATCACCGGCAGGCCTGGCAAGGGGCGGATAACGACGTTATTGCCCTTCTTCAGCAGATCGGAGAGCGGGGTGATGCAGGCAAGACCGTTCTTGCCATTCATGTTGAGACCGTCTGATCCACAGACCCCTTCGCGGCAGGAGCGGCGGAAGGCGAGCGTGGGATCCAGCTCCTTGAGCTGGATCAGTGCGTCGAGCACCATCATGTCGGAACCTTCAGGAATATCAAGACGATATTCCTTCATATGGGGGACGTTATCAACATCCGGATTGTATCTGTAGACAGAGAATGTGACGTTCATTGTGCTTGGCTCCGCAATCAGTAAGTCCGGACCTTGGGCGGGAACGCCTCACGGGTCTTGGGTGACATGTTGACAGCGCGACGGGTCATGGACTCGGTGTCCGGATGATAGAGGCTGTGGCACAGCCAGCTCTCATCGTCACGCTCCGGGAAATCGAAGCGGCTGTGGGCGCCCCGGCTCTCGGTACGGAAGTTGGCGGCCACCGCGGTGGCATAGGCGGTCTCCATCAGGTTGTCCAGCTCCAGGCACTCGATGCGCTGGGTGTTGAACTCCTTGGAGGTGTCGTCCAGACGGGCGTTCTTGAGGCGCTCGCGGATGAGTTTCAGCTCGGCCAGCCCTTCCGCCATGGCATCCCCTTCACGGAACACGGAGAAGTTGTTCTGCATGCAGCGCTGCAGATCCTTGCGGATCTGGACCGGGTCTTCACCGTTACGGTTGCTTTCCCAGCGGTTGAGGCGCTCGAGGGCCTTGGCGATGTCGGCTTCGGTGGCTTCCACGCCGTGCTCCATCGAGCCCAGGGTCTCCACCAGGTGCATGCCGGCGGCACGACCGAACACCACCAGATCCAGCAGGGAGTTGCCGCCCAGACGGTTGGCGCCGTGCACCGAGACGCAGGCGATCTCGCCCACCGCGAACAGACCGACCACCGGCACGTCGTTGCCATCCTTGTCCTGAGTCAGGCACTGGCCGTTCACGCTGGTCGGCACGCCGCCCATCATGTAGTGGCAGGTCGGGATGATCGGGATGGGTTCCTTGACCGGATCCACGTGGGCGAAGGTGCGAGAGAGCTCGCAGATGCCCGGCAGACGGGATTCCAGGACTTCTTTACCGAGGTGATCCAGCTTGAGCTTGATGTGCGGGCCCCAGGGACCGTCGCAGCCGCGGCCTTCGCGGATCTCGATCATGATGGAACGGGCCACCACGTCGCGACCGGCCAGGTCCTTGGCGTTCGGCGCATAACGCTCCATGAAGCGCTCGCCGTCTTTGTTCAGCAGGTAGCCGCCTTCACCGCGGCAACCTTCGGTCACCAGTACCCCTGCCCCGGCGATGCCGGTGGGGTGGAACTGCCAGAACTCCATGTCCTGCACGCCGACCCCGGCACGCAGCGCCATGCCGACACCGTCACCGGTGTTGATGTGGGCGTTGGTGGTGGACTGGTAGATGCGACCGGCGCCGCCAGTGGCGAGTACGGTGGCCTTGGCCTTGAAGTAGACGACTTCACCGCTCTCCATGTCGATGGCGGTACAACCGACGATGTGGCCGTCCTGGTTCTTCACCAGATCCAGCGCATACCACTCGGAGAAGACAGTGGTCTTGTTCTTGACGTTTTGCTGATACAGGGTGTGCAGCAGGGCGTGGCCGGTACGGTCGGCAGCCGCCGCGGTACGGGCAGCCTGCTCGCCACCGAAGTTCTTGGACTGACCGCCAAACGGACGCTGGTAGACGCGGCCGTTGTCGAAGCGGGAGAAGGGCAGACCCATGTTCTCCAGCTCATAGACGGCCTCGGGGCCTGTCTTGCACATGTACTCGATGGCTTCCTGATCACCGATGTAATCGGAGCCTTTCACGGTGTCATACATGTGCCACTGCCAGTTGTCGTCGTGGGCGTTGCCCAGCGCAACCGTGATGCCGCCCTGGGCGGAAACCGTGTGGGAACGAGTCGGGAAAACCTTGGAAAGCAGTGCGCAGCTCTTGCCGGATTGGGCAATCTGCAGCGCGGCGCGCATGCCGGCACCGCCGGCGCCGATCACGACCGCATCAAATTCACGAGTTGGAATAGTCACCTTACACACCCCACAGCACGACGAAACCCGTCATCAGATAGACAAACAGCACCACCACCAGTGCAAACTGCAGCGCACCGCGCAGCCCGACCGGCTTGATATAGTCGGTCAGCACCTGCCACAGACCGATCCAGGCATGGATCAGCACACACAGCAGCGCCAACAGGGTGAACACCTTGGTGAAGGTTTTCGCGAAGAAACCGGTCCACACCTCGTAGGTGATGTCGTTGCACGCAACGAAACCCACCAGATAGAGGACATAACAGGTCATGATGAGGGCGGTGGCGCGGATCAGGATGTAATCGTGAACACCGCTGCGCCCGAATGTTGCAGAATTGGTTACCATACCAGAACCCCCGCCAATACCGCCAAAATCGCAGTGATCACGAAGGCCACACGGGCACTTTGATTACCGGATTCCAGCTCTTCCCAATAGCCCATGTCCATGACCAGGTGACGCAGCCCGCCCACAATGTGGTAAGCCAGCGCGGTCAGGATCCCCCACAGCACGAATTTGACCAGGAAGTTGTCCATGATGGACACCACGGTCTCAAATCCTTCGGGAGAGGCGAGTGAAGTACCAAGCATCCACAGCAAGATTGAGAGCGCCACAAAGGTGATGACCCCTGAGACACGATGCAAGATGGAAGCGATGGCGGTGACAGGAAAGCTGATCGTCTGTAGGTCGAGGTTTACAGGTCTCTGTTTATTTTTCACGGCTTTGCCCACTCAGCTCCATTGAGCACGTTAGTTATTGTTTTTTCACGCTTATGAGGGCATGGAGTGGCATTTGTTAGGTTTTTGTTACCAAAACAACTCGGGAAAGCCAAAAACGACATTTTCAATATCACATCTGGCTTTGCGAAAGCGTTTCAAACACCGACAGCCATCACCCACGAGGCGCAGTATATCGGCGGGCTTAACCAATGACAATCAATTAGCTACAAAGAAAACCCAAAACCGTAAACCAGATCCCACAACTGATTTAACAAAACATTAATGATCATCCAGCAAAATTGACAACAGACCTGAACTCTGTTTCAAATAAGGCGCTCCAGCCGCCCTGGTACGGGTCAGAACCTTTGCCAGCGTCATCAAACTCGTAATAAAGTAGAGCTGGAATCAAATTATAAAAGAGCAAAGGAGACGTGCTATGGCTGATAAGATAGCCACCCTACATCTGCCCGGCAAAGACCCGGTAGAACTCCCGATCCTGTCAGGAACTGTCGGACCTGACGTGATCGATGTCAGAAAGCTGGGCGCGCAAGGGTACTTCACCTTCGACCCCGGTTTCATGGCCACCGGTTCTTGCAAATCATCCATCACTTACATAGATGGCGATCAGGGTGTCTTGCTGCACCGTGGTTACCCCATCGCCCAGTTGGCCACCCAGGCCAGCTACCTCGAAGTCTGCTACATCCTGCTGTACGGCGAGGCTCCCACCAAGGCGCAATATACGGAATTCGAACGTCTGGTCACCCGCCACACCATGGTGCATGAGCAGATCGCCTTCTTCTTCCGCGGCTTCCGCCGCGACGCTCACCCCATGGCCGTCATGTGCGGCGTGGTCAGCGCGCTTTCCGCCTTCTATCACGACGCCCTCGACATCAACAACGAAGAGCACCGCGAGATCTGCGCCTTCCGTCTGCTCTCCAAGATGCCGACCCTGGCCGCCATGTGCTACAAGTACTCCATCGGCCAGCCGTTCATGCAGCCGCGCAACGCCCTCTCCTATGCCGGCAACTTCCTGCACATGATGTTTGGCGTGCCGACCGAAGAGTACAAGGTCAACCCCATCGTCGAACGCGCCATGGACCGCATCTTCACCCTGCATGCGGATCACGAGCAGAACGCCTCCACCTCCACCGTGCGTCTGGCGGGCTCTTCCGGTGCCAACCCGTTCGCCTGTATCGCCGCGGGGATCGCCTCCCTGTGGGGTCCAGCCCACGGCGGTGCCAACGAAGCCTGTCTCAAGATGCTCGAGGAGATCGGCTCCGTGGATCGCATCCCCGAGTACATCGCCAAGGCCAAGGACAAGAACGATCCGTTCCGTCTGATGGGCTTCGGTCACCGGGTCTACAAGAACCACGACCCCCGTGCCACCGTGATGCGCGAAACCTGTCACGAGGTACTGACCGAGCTGCAGATCAAGGATCCGCTGCTGGACGTGGCCATGGAGCTGGAACGCATCGCGCTCTCCGATCCCTACTTCATCGAGAAGAAGCTCTACCCGAACGTGGACTTCTACTCCGGCATCATCATGAAGGCCATCGGCATTCCCATGTCCATGTTCACCGTGATCTTCGCCATCTCCCGTACCATCGGCTGGATTGCCCACTGGAACGAAATGCACTCGGATCCGGATCAGAAGATTGGCCGTCCGCGCCAGCTCTACACCGGTCAGCCGCAGCGCGAGTTCACCCCGCTCGACCAGCGTTGAGTCGCAGGTTTCAGATATTTTGTTACAAAGGCGGTCATTGACCGCCTTTTCATTTGCCGCTCTAATGCCCCCCTTTTAGCCAAGGAGTCCATCATGAGACCATTATTCATCAGCGCCGGCGCCGCCCTGCTGCTCAGCGCCTGCCAGAGCGCCCCTGCCCCGACCGCCGGCGAGACCCTCTACATCAACAGTCAGCTGGTGCACTGCGTCGGTGTCGGCCCCATGCAGTGCATGCAGGTGCGCAGCGATGAGCAGCAGCCCTGGACCCTGTTTTATCAGCAGATTGAAGGCTTTAAGTTTGAACCCGGCTACCGCTACCAGCTGAGCGTCAGCAAGGAGCAACTCACCGATGTGCCGGCAGATGCCCCTTCCCTGCGCTACCAGCTCATCAAGGTCGTCAGCAAACAGGCGGCACGCTGATCAAAAAAGGCATCATTTGAAGATGCCTGTTCAGTTGGTGACCCGCTTCTGGTAGGCTGGCTGACGCATTCACTATTTAATCAGCGTTTTCGGGCAGCCATGCCCTGTCATTATGATCAAGATCCGCACGACCCGGGCCAACGACTGGCCCGCCATCATGGCCATTCAGGACGAATGTTATCACCAGCTGGATCCTGAACCCATCGACGTCATGAGCAACAAGGCTGAACTGGCCCCCGACTGCTGCTGGGTCGCCGAATATCAGGGCCAGGTGCTGGGTTACCTGCTCTGCCACCCCTGGCGCGCCCACCAGCCACCGCCCCTCTCCGTGTCCATGCAGCGCCTGGCCGGCAACGACGAGTTCTATCTGCACGATCTCGCCGTCTCCAGACAGGCTCGCGGCAAGGGGATCGGCCAGCGGCTGCTCGCCACCGCCCTCGCATTTGCCACCGACGAAGGGTTCGAGCACGCCGGTCTGGTGGCGGTGCAGGATGCCCCAGCCTTCTGGCGCAAGCAGGGGTTCAAGCCTGCCAGCACCCAGAAGTCCCTGGCCGAATATGGCGAGGGCGCCACCTACATGCGACTGCCGCTGCAGGCGCGGGCCTGACGAACACCCAATAAAAAAGGCGCCTTGCGGCGCCTTTTTTGCAACTCATGACGGGCTCATCAAGCCTTGAACTTGCTGAACACCAGGGAGGCGTTGGTACCGCCAAAGCCGAAGCTGTTGGACATGACGGTGTTGAGCTCGGCCTCTTCGTACTCGCGCACGATGGGCAGACCTTCAGCCTTCTCGTCCAGGGTCTCGATGTTGATGCTGGGGGCGATGAAGCCGTGTTTCATCATCAGCAGGGAGTAGACGGCCTCGTGCACGCCGGCGGCGCCCAGCGCATGGCCGGTCATCGCCTTGGTGGCAGAGATCTTGGGCGCATTGCTGCCAAACAGGGTCTGGATAGCTTCCAGCTCTTTGGTATCACCGACCGGGGTGGAGGTGCCGTGGGTGTTGATGTAGTCAACCTTGCCAACACCTTGCATCACCATCTTCATGCAGCGCACCGCGCCTTCACCGCTCGGGGCGACCATGTCGTAACCGTCGGAGGTGGCGCCGTAGCCGGTCAGCTCGGCATAGATGTGAGCACCACGAGCCAGCGCGTGCTCCAGCTCTTCGATCACCAGAATGCCGCCGCCACCGGAGATGACGAAACCATCGCGGTTCGCATCATAGGTACGGGATGCCTTTTCCGGCGTGTCGTTGTATTTGGTAGACAGCGCGCCCATGGCGTCAAACTGGATGGTAGAAGACCAGTCCAGCTCTTCACCGCCACCGGCGAAGACCACATCCTGTTTGCCAAGCTGGATCAGCTCCATGGCGTGACCGATGCAGTGAGCGGAGGTCGCGCAGGCGGAGCTGATGGAGTAGTTCACGCCCTTGATCTGGAACGGTGTCGCCAGGCAGGCGGAGGTGGTGGAGGACATGGTGCGCGGCACCATGTAGGGACCCACACGCTTGACCCCTTTCTCGCGAGCGATGTCCACAGACTCGGAGGTGTTCTTGCCGGAAGCACCACCCGAACCGACCACCAGGCCGGTACGCTCGTTGGAGACCTGGTCTTCCGCCAGGCCGGCATCTTCAATTGCCTGCTGCATGGAGAGGTAGGCGTAGGCCGCAGCGTCACCCATGAAACGCATGACTTTACGGTCGATCAGTTCAGACGGATCGAGTTTGATGTTACCCCAGACACGGCTGCGCAGGTTGTGCTGCTCGAACTGCTCGGAATAGGTGATGCCAGATTTGCCTGCTTTCAGGGAGGCCAGCACTTCTTCCTTGTTGTTGCCGATACTGGAGATGACGCCGATACCGGTGATCACTGCTCTTCTCATTAATTCATCTCGTCTGGAAAAACTGGCACCGAGTCTACCCGCTTTCGGCTGCCAAACTGGTCTGCTTTCACGTAGAATGCCCGCGATTTTGTGACGCGAGCCGAGGAAAACGTGAGTCAAACATCCTTACATCATGCCCGATTGGACTGGAATGAAGCGGGAACTCCAGTCTCCAGTGAGTTCGGGGATGTGTACTTTTCCAATGATAACGGTCTAAGTGAAACCCGCTACGTCTTTTTGCAGCAAAATCGGCTGCCAGCGCGATTTTCGCACCACGATAGTGACATTTTCGTGATAGGTGAGACAGGTTTCGGCACAGGTCTTAACTTTCTGGCGACAATGGCCGCCTTTCTGGAACAGGCGCCCCAAACCGGCAACGGTTCCCGGCTGCACTTCATCAGTTTCGAAAAATACCCGCTCACCCAGCACGATCTGCGCAAGGCGCTGGCGGCCTGGCCCGAGCTTGCCCATCTGAGCCAGGATCTGATTGCCCAGTGGCCGCTGCCGGTCTGCGGCTGCCATCGCCTCATCTTTGCCGGCGGCCGCATCCGGCTCGATCTCTGGCTCGGCGACATCAAGGAGATGCTGCCCCAGGTGCCCCACCCGGCAACGGGGCTGGTGGACGCCTGGTATCTGGATGGCTTCTCCCCTGCCAAGAACCCGGAGATGTGGACGCAAGAGTTGTTCGATGGCCTCGCCCGCCTCGCTCGTCCCCAGGCAACCATCGCCACTTTTACCTGTGCCGGTTTCGTGCGCCGCGGCCTGATTGCCGCCGGCTTTGCCATGCAGAAGGTGAAAGGGCACGGCAGCAAGCGGGAGATGCTGGCAGGCGAGCGCGCAGACAAGCTGCCGCAGCAGAGCATAGCCCCCTGCTATGCCAGACCCGCCGGCCGCGAGGGGGAGGTGCTGATCATCGGTGGTGGCATCGCCTCGGCCATGACGGCGCCTTCCCTGGTAGAGCGAGGCCGCAAGGTCACCCTCTTGTGCCAGGATGACGAGCCGGCCGGCGGCGCCTCCGGCAATCGCCAGGGGGCGCTCTATCCGCTGCTCAACGGCGAGCACGATGCCCTGTCGCGCTTCTATTCGCTGGCCTTCGGCTTTGCCAGAAGCCGACTGCTGGCCCTGGCCGAGCGCCACCCCGTCGCCTTTTCCCTGTGCGGCGTCACCCAGCTCGGTTATGACGACAAGTCCGCCGCCAAGCTGACCAAGATGGCGCAAGGCCCCTTCCCGCCCGAGCTGATGCAGGTGCTTTGCGAGCCAGAGGTCGAGCAGATGGTCGGCCTGCCCTGTGGCCACGGCGGCGTCAGCTATCCGCAGGGAGGCTGGCTCTGCCCGGCCGATCTCACCCGCGCCGCCATCCAGGAGGCACAGGCCAGCGGGCTGCTTGAGGTGCTCTTCAATACCCAGGTCGCGACCGTGGCCGAACAGGTGGATGGCTGGCAGCTTGAGAGCAGTGATGGTCGCCGCTGGCAAGCCCCCACCCTGGTGGTGGCTGCCGGCCACCAGTTGCCGGCGCTCATCCCCTTTGCCGAGTTGCCGCTTTATCCGGTGCGCGGCCAGGTGAGCCATGTGCCCACCTCCGCCAGCCTGAGCCGGCTCAATACCGTGCTCTGTTATGACGGCTACCTCACCCCGGCCAACGAAGGCCAACACTGCATCGGCGCCAGTTATGGCCGCAACCAGACCGAACTCG
This sequence comes from Aeromonas sp. A35_P, assembly GCF_002259925.1. Lineage (NCBI taxonomy): Bacteria > Pseudomonadati > Pseudomonadota > Gammaproteobacteria > Aeromonadales > Aeromonadaceae > Aeromonas > Aeromonas sp. A35_P. The sequence continues at coordinate 16,158 of NZ_NEVB01000219.1, forward strand.
CGTTTCGCGCCGAGGAGCAGGCCTGATACTGCAGGGCGGCGCAGTCGCGCTCCAGCGGCAGCTGTGCCAGCTGGATGCCAAGCTGACTGACGCTCTCCAGCAAGATGTCCTTGTGGCGGCTCTCATAATCAAACATGGCGGCCACCAGCTTGTCCCACTTCTGGCGCTCGGCGACGGAGGCTTTGGCCTTGTCCATCCAGTTCGGCACCATCACCTTGATGCGGGTGGTGACCTTGACCTGCTCCAGCTCGCAGCGCTGCGCCCCGGGGCTGGTCTGCAACTGCCAGGCAAGTTGATAACTGGCGGCACCGATGTGGCCATTGGCCCCGGCTGTGCCCGCGCTGGTCATCTGACGGGCGATACTCGCCACGTCCGGCCCGGAAACCCGATAAAACTGGAAGTCGACCTTGATGTCAGGCACCGCCTTGATACCGGTGTAATGGGAACTCTCGGCCCCTGCGGTGGTGGCGAACAACATCAGTGCCACCATGAAAAGTTTGCTGACCATTCCCATCTCTGATGCCTTGACCTCGTTGCTGGCGGGGTTGTTATTTTAATTAATAATCAACGCATTAATATTCAAAGCAGGAGATTAACCGCGATCCTCGCGACTGTCACCTACTCCCGTCACAAAGCCTAAGTGTCAGCTTGACAAGTCGCAACCCCGCGCCCTCATTGATTTGCAAGCGAGATCACAAGTGATGCGCTACATCATGGTGGGTTACCCCTTATTGGATAATAATCGCCGAGTTTTATGTCGATGCATTTCGGGATTGGCCAGATTAACCTCCAAGTTGACGCCAATAATGCATCCACTCCCATTCGTACTCAGGAACTCACTCTATGATGGAACTCCTTATCGGTACCCTGGTCACCCTTGCCGTGGGCCGCTACATCTTCAAGGGCTATTCGGCCACCGGGGTGCTGCTCAGCGGCGGCCTGTTGCTGCTGGCGATCACCGCCCTGATGGGCAAAGCGGTGCTGCCCGCCAGCGTCACCTCCACCGGCCACGTGGCCACCGACGTGTTCGAATACGTGCGCTTCCTGCTGGTGGACCGGGGCGGCGGCCTTGGCATGCTGATCATGGTGCTGTGCGGCTTCGCCGGCTACATGAGCCACATAGGGGCCAACACCATACTGGTGAAGCTCGCGAGCAAGCCGCTCGGCGTCATCAAGTCACCCTACATCCTGCTGGTGGCCGCCTACCTGGTAGCCTGCGCCATGTCGCTGGCGGTAAGCTCCGCCACCGGTCTGGGCGTGCTCTTGATGGCGACCCTGTTCCCGCTGATGGTCAACATGGGGATCTCCCGCGGCGCCGCGGCGGCGGTGTGCGCCTCGCCGGCCGCCATCATCCTGGCCCCCACCTCGGGGGACGTGGTGATGGCCGCCCAGGCCGCCAACATGGAGCTCATCGAGTTTGCCTTCAAGCTGACCCTGCCCATCTCGCTGGTGGCCATTGCCGCCATGGCGGTGACCCACTTCTTCTGGCAACGCTATCTGGATCAGAAGGCCGGCGAGCACAACGCCGCCGTCGCCCCGAGCGATCTCATCACCGACGCGCCCGGCTTCTACGCCATCCTGCCCTTCACCCCCATCATCGGGGTGCTGCTGTTTGACGGCAAACTGGGCCCCAAACTCGACATCGTCACCATCATCGTCATCTGCCTGGTGCTGGCCGCCCTGCTGGAGCTGGTACGCAAGCGCAACGGCAAAGAGCTGCTGGACGGGCTGCAGGTGTGCTGGCGCAGCATGGCTGACGCCTTCGCCGGCGTGGTGATGTTGCTGGTGGGGGCCGGGGTGTTTGCCCAGGGCCTGATGGGGCTTGGCTTCATCGCCAACCTCCTGGATCTGGCCCAGAGCTTCGGCACCGGCGGCATCGTCATCATGCTGGTGCTGGTGGTCATCACCACCCTGGCCGCCTTTACCACGGGTTCGGGCAACGCCCCCTTCTACGCCTTCGTGGAGCTGATCCCGCATCTGGCCACCAGCCTGGGCGTCAACCCGGCCTACCTGGTGATCCCCATGCTGCAGGCCTCCAACCTCGGCCGCACCATCTCGCCGGTGTCCGGGGTGGTGGTCGCCTGTGCGGGGATGGGCAATCTCTCTCCGTTCGAGGTGGTCAAACGTACCTCACTGCCGGTGGCCGTCGGCCTGCTGGTGGTGATCCTCGCCACCCAGATCATGGTGCCAGCCTAAAGTGGCCGGGGCGCCCTGAGCGGATGCCCCGCCTCTCCCCGCTCTGCCAGCCCGGCCTGCCGCCGGGCTGGTATCTCCCCCCGCCATTGGAGTAGACTCGGTGCTCTTTTTTCTCTAAGGAGGACCGAGATGAGTATTACGGTTCAACTTGCCCATTTCAGTGACTGTCACTCCCATTTCGATGGCGCCCCCATGCGCTTCACCCACGCGGGCGAGTCCGAGTGGCGCACCCAGTGCGGCGGCTATGCCCGTATCCTGACCCGGCTCAACACCCTGCGCCGACAGGCGGACGAGGCGGGCCAGCCCTGCCTGTTTCTGCACGGTGGCGACACCTTCCAGGGTTCGCTCTATTTCAACCGCTTCAAGGGGCGGGCCAACGCCGATCTGCTGAGCCTGCTGCGACCGGACGCCATGGTGATCGGCAATCACGAATTCGATCTGGGCAACGGTCCTCTGGTGGAGTTTTTGCGCCAGCTCGATTTTCCGGTGCTGGCCGCCAATCTCGACAGCAGCCAGGAACCGGCCGATACCCCACTCCCCCTGCGCGGCCTGCCCAATCTGCACGATGCCAGCCGCCCCTGGCAGCGGCGCCTGCTCGGCGGCGTGCCCTTCGCCCTGCTTGGCATCACCTTGCCGCAGATGGCCGCCATCGCCAACCCGGATGGCCACACCCGCTTTCACGGCATCGAGCAGACCCTGCAAACCGCGCTGGCAGAGATCAAGGCCGCCGGCATCCAGCACATCATCCTGCTCAGCCACCTGGGGCTCGAGCAGGACAAGCGGCTGGCCGAGCGTTTCCCCGAGCTCAGCCTCATCATCGGCGGCCACACCCACAGCCTGCTGGGAGAGCTGGCGCCGCTCGGGCTCGACAGCGAAGGCAGCTACCCGCTGATGGTGAACGGAGTGGCCGTCCTGCACGCCGCCCACAGCGCCCTCTGCCTCGGGGTGTGCGAGCTAACCTTTGACGAGTGCGGCCGGGTAGAGCGCAGCCGCGGCCAGCTGGAGTGGCTGCCCTGGCAGCCCTGGCCGTTTGCCGGCAATCCGCCGGCCGGGCTCACCTTCTGCGACCCCGACCCCGAACTGGAACAGCATCTGGCCAGGCGCTACCGGCCCGAGCTGGAGACCATGACCCAGCGCATCGTGACCCGCCTTGACGAGCCGCTGCACCACCAGCGCCTGCCCGATGCCAACCTGCCGGCCGGCAGCCAGGTCGCCCCCCTGGTGGCGAGCGCCATGCTGGCCAGCGCCCGCGAACAGGTCGGTCAGGTGGACTTCGCCCTGCACAACGCCGGCGGGGTACGCTGCTCCCTCGAACCCGGGCCGCTCAGCGAAGCGGACATCGCCGGCCGCCTGCTGCCCTTCGCCATCCCGCTCACCCTCTATCGGGTGCACGGCCATGAGTTGGCCGAGGCGCTGGAGGGGGCCATCGACAACGCCACCAACAACGGGGTGACGGGCAATGGCAGCGGCAGCTTCCCTTACACCGCCGGAGTGCGCTTCTGTTATCAGGCGGATCAGCCCAAGGGGCGCCGGATCACCCGGCTGGAGTGGGAGCGTGCGCCTGATGAGTGGCAAGCGGTCGACGCCGACGCCATCTATCGGGGGGTCTCCAGCGCCTATACCGCCTCCGGCAAGGAGGGCTACACCGCCCTTGCCCGCACCCTGACCCAGCACAACCAGGAGCTCGGCATCACCCTGGCTGATGCTTTCATCCGCTGGGCCCGCTATCTGCCGGCGCTTACCGCCATGCCGGCACGGGTGGAGTATCAGGGTCCGTCCACCCGGTGAAGAGCTGGCGGGCCCCTTGGCGGTAGCCCTCCAGGTCGTGTTAGCCGGTTTTGTCAGAAAACGTGCCGCTTTCTTGTCGTAAAGCGGCACTTTTGCAAATTATTTCAAGCACATTCCCCTGGCCCATTGCATCGTGTGGTCAGGCTCGGCAAGATAGGCCCGCTTTCGAGACTTCCCAGCAGGAACAGGTCACCCATGAATCATGCCATCCGTTTTACTCCTCCTCGCGTCAATCCGGGCCTGCGGCCGCTGGTGATCCTGCTCACCGGCTTGCTGGCCTTGCTGTTCTGCCTGCGCAACCCGCTGTTCCACGGCATGGCACCGGGCTTCGACGCCTCGCTGTTTGCGGTGATGGGCAAGATGTGGAGCGAGGGGGGCGTGCTCTATCGGGACATGATCGACATCAAGGGCCCCATGATCTTCGCCCTCGACGCCCTCGGCTACGGCCTCGGCGGCTTCTTCGGGGTCTGGCTGCTGGAATGGGCGCTCTGCTGGCTGGGGCTGATGGCCAGCTGGCAGGCCTTCGGCCAGCTCGGCCTCTCGCTCAGGGCAAGACTTGGCAGCATGCTGGCCGTGCTGGCGCTCTACGGCACCCGCTACTACTACGGCAACATGACCGAGGACTGGACGTTCCATCTGGCCCTCATCGCCCAGTGGGCCTTCATCACCATGCTGCTGGACAAGCGCTGCAGCTGGGGACCGGCGCTGGTGGCCGCGATCACCTTTGCCATCGTCGCCTGGATGCGCACCAACAACGGCGCCTTCTGGGGTGCCTGGTATCTGGTACTGTTCTGCCACTGGTGCCTGCGCGAGCAGTGGCGCTGTGCCCTCTCCCTGCTCTGCTCCAGCCTGCTGGGGCTGGCGCTCGTCGGCGGCCCACTGCTGGCCTACTTCCAGCACCACAACCTGCTGGCCGAATTCAAATACTACGCCTTCGACATCTTCTTCGAGGGGAGCTATGGCAACGGCTTCTCGCCGGATGTGGGCAGCGTCGGCCTGCTGCGTACCGGCCTCATCATGCTGCTGCCCGCTTTCATCGTGCTGATGATGAGCCGGCGCCAGGAGTGGTACCTGCCGGCCCTGTGCGCCACCCTGTTTGGCGTCATCTTCACCCTGATCGCCAACTCGGTCTCCGGCCACGTGTTCGATCACTACGACGTGCTCTATCTGCAGCTGGCCCTGCTGCCGCTTGCCTGTCTGCTGGATCGCAGCGAACAGCAGGCCGATGCCCTCGGTCTGCTCTGCATCTCGCTGGTGGTGCTGACCGCCAGCTGGCTGCTGGCCCAGCAGCTGGGCTACGGCTGGAGCACCAAGGAGTGGTCACTGGAACGGGTACGTGAAGTGCTTGGCAACAGCCTGCTGTGGGCGCTGCCGGTGCTCATTCTGGTGCCCTTGTGGCGTGCCTGGGATGTGCGCAGCACCACCCCGTGGCTCGCTTCGCTGGCCATGTTGGCCCTGATGCTCAACAACGCCTGGGAAGGCAGCCAGAAAGGCAGGCCCTTCAACCCGCCGGCCCAAGTACGGGTCGACCGGATCCTGGCCGAGACCACCCCCGCCGACAAGATCTGGGTGGATGGCATCCAGCCCCAATATTACCTCTGGACCGATCGCCAGCCGGCCTCCGCCTACCTCTTCTTCGCCAACGTCAACCCACCCTACGACGTGCGTGAACGAGTGCTGGCGGATGTAAAACGTCAGGAGCCCAAATTTATCATCGCCAAGCCGGATCGGGTGGCCAATGAGCTCAAAAAGCCGAGCTCCCCCTCCAGCCTCGCCTTCTATCAATATCTGGTGAGCCAGTATGAAGAGGTGGATCCGGGCCTCTATCGCAGGCGCTGAGCCCCCTTGAGCTAACAGGGCCGTCATCCTGCGATGACGGCCTTTTCATTGCGGTGAGGCAGGCCCGGCCCGAAACGGTAGGCAAGCGGCGACGCGCTGACTACAATGGCGCTCTTTTGATGTATTGAGTAATGCAGACATGGCGGAACTGACCTATCTCGGTGGCTACCCAGAGCCCCTCAAGGCCCAGGTGCAACAGCTGATCGCGGCGGGCAAGCTCGGGGAGGTGCTGGCCAGGCGCTATCCTGAGACCCACCTCATCCAGAGCGACAAGGCGCTGCTCGCCTACACCATGGAGCTGAAGAACCGCTACCTGAAGAGCTCGGCGCCGCTTTCCAAGGTGATCTTCGACGGCAAGATCAACGTGATCAAGGATGCCCTCGGCCTGCACACCTATGTGAGCCGGGTGCAGGGCAGCAAGCTCAAAGCCAAGAACGAGATCCGCATCGCCGCCCTGTTCAAGGAGGCCCACCCGGCCTTCCTGAAGATGATCGTGGTGCACGAGCTGGCCCACCTGAAAGAGAAGGATCACAACAAGAGCTTCTATCAGCTCTGTCAGCATATGGAGCCGGACTATCATCAACTGGAGTTTGATCTGAGGCTCTGGCTCACCTGGCGCGATCTCGAGCGTGCCGCACGCTGACCCATCGCAGGTTTCAAGGAGGAGACATGATCCCGTTGCGCCGACCACTTGCCCGCTGGTTGATGGCGGCACTCTTGCTGAGCCCTTCCCTCTCGGCGGCTGAACGCTGGCAGAGCGATGCCTATCTCACCGAAAGCTTCTTTGAGATCGCCATGAAGCGGGAGTACGGTCACGAACAGAACGTGCGCTTCTCCCGCTGGGAGCAGCCCATCCGGCTCAAGCTGGTCAACGAGTTTGGCGACAAGGCGCTGCAAAGCGAGGTGGTCAGGGTGCAGAGCCAGCATCTGGCCGGCATCATAGGCCGCCCCATCGCCCTGGTCAGCGAGCGGCCCAACATCACCCTGATCATGACCGAGCGCGCCAAGATGGCGAGCTGGGCCCAGCGCACCATGGGGCAGGATGCCTCCGTCAAGACGGCGCTCAAGGAGGGACTCTGCATGGCCAACTTCACCACCAATACCCGCCGCGAGATGGCCCGCGCCACCATCATCATTCCGGTGGATTACAGCCGGGCCAAGGGGCGCTTCCTCGACTGCGTGGTGGAGGAGCTCACCCAGGTGATGGGGCTGCCCAACGATTCGGACAAGGTGTTTCCCTCCATCTTCAACGACAACAGCATCGACAGCTTTCCGACCGGGCTCGATTACGTGCTGCTCAAGCTCGCCTATCACCCTGCCCTGCAGGCCGGCATGACGGCCAGCGAAGTGCGCGCCGCTCTGCCCATCGCCATCCAGGCGCTGCGGGCCAGCGGTGACATTACCCAGGCCGATCAGCGGGTACAGGTCAACAGCCTCAAACGCTGGGCCGGGCTCTAACACTTGCTGCCTGTTCTGGGCTTTGAGCATTAAGAGTTGAGAGCTGAGGACACGACAAGCACGGGCTCCATCCCGCGAAAACAAAAAACGCAGCCATGGCTGCGTTTTTTCTGTCTATCCAATTTTCATATGCTCGACGCCCGCCCCGCCTGGCTCAGGAGGCTGCACTCTCCGGCATCCAGCTATCAGCGTTCTCCCACACCTCCTGCACCATGGCTTCCGCCAGCTCCTTCTCCTCCTTGCTGGCCCGACTGACGGTCAACGCCATGGCACTGCCGGGGGCGACACGAACATGCAGGTCAGGGAACTTCTCGCCCAGCTGCTTGAGCAGCTCCTGGCGCAGCGCCTCCATGGTCGAGGTGGGCACCTGATGTTTCTTGTCGATGATGATTTCCAGACGCATAGGATACTTCTCCATGATTTTTGCTGTATTTTTATACAGTAAAAATCAAAAGTAAAGAGGGCGCCAGCGGCTGACCAAAAACTCTTTCCTGCAAGGCCCTCTCCCC
>NZ_NEVB01000220.1:0-68142 GCF_002259925.1 Aeromonas sp. A35_P
CATGGAGGTCGATCACGCCGGTCTCGATGTGGTCAAATTCGTGCGCGAGGATCTGCAAAACAAGATGGTGCGCATCGTGCTGCGTACCGGTCAGCCGGGCCAGGCCCCGGAAGATGACGTGGTCAGCAACTACGACATCAACGACTACAAGGACAAGACCGAACTCACCTCCCAGAAGCTGCGCACCCTGCTGCGAGCCAGCCTGCGTTCCTATCGCGACATCCGTACCCTCGAGAGCAACCGCCAGGGGCTGGAGAAGGTCATCGAGGCCTCCAAGGGGATCTTCGAGAAGCGGGCACTGCGGCAGTTTGTCGAAGGGGCCCAGGAGCAGCTCAGCGCCCTGCTCAATCTGGAAGATTCACATATCTATGATGTGAAGCAGTATGCCTACGAGGTGCGGGATCAGATCCTGGAACCCCTGCTGCCGGGCCATCCTTCGCTGCGCCTTGCCGATGCTCCCGTCATCCTGCGTCAGGCCATGAACAATCGTGCCAACATCTATGACGGCAACCAGATGGTGCTCTACTGCCAGAATCCTCGCCATCATCTGCTGTTTCACATCGAGACCACCCGTCAGCTCAGCCAGATGGACACGGGCCTGCTCAGCCTGTTCACCGAAAACATCATAGTGGCGCTGGAGAACATCCGGCTCAACGAGGTCATCGCCGACAACCAGCGCGAGATCATCTACCGCATCGGCGAACTGGTGGAAACCCGCTCCAAGGAATCCGGCCTGCACGTCAAGCGGGTAGCCCTCTATACCGAACTGTTCTGCCAACTGCTTGGCATGAGCGAGGAGCAGAGCGAGCTCATCAAGCGCGCCTCTCCGCTGCACGACATCGGCAAGGTGGGCATTCCGGATGCCATCCTGCACAAACCGGGCAAGCTGACTCCGGAGGAGTGGGAGATCATGAAGACCCACGCCCAGCTGGGGCAAGACATGCTCTCCGGCAGCGATCTGGCGCTGTTCCAGATTGGTGCCACCATCGCCGGCAACCACCACGAAAAGTGGAACGGCAGCGGCTATCCCCGTGGCCTCAAGGGCGATGCCATTCCGCTGGAAGGGCGGGTAGTGGCGCTGGCCGACGTGTTCGATGCACTCGGCTCGGATCGCTGCTACAAGAAGGCCTGGCCGCTGGACAAGGTTCTGGCGCTGATCCAGGAGGAGAAAGGCCAGCACTTCGACCCCCAGCTGGTGGAGCTGATGCTGGCCAACCTCGACAAATTCCTCGAGATCCGCGAACAGCACAAGGATATCTACGTCGGGGAACATTGAGCTGGATGGGTTGTTCAACCACCCCAATAATCTGCACATATAGAAAAAGCCGCCCTGACAGGCGGCTTTGTGCTGCTTGCTGCATTCCCCTCACCTACTGTTCGGGCAGGTTAAGATCCAGCTTGGCCTCCGGCTTGGCACTCTCGCTCTCGGCTTTGTGCGAAGCCATGGCTTTTTTCAGCGCCCGTCGCTTTTGCAGCACGATGAAGCCCACGCCGCCGAGCAGAAGCAGCAACAATATGCCTGCGCCCCCCAGCAGCCAGACCAGCCAGCCGCCGCTCTCCTTTTCCTCGAACTTGACCTGGCTCGGAATTGCCGCCGAGGCTTCTGACGCGGCAGCGGCGGCCGATGGGGGCGTTGCCAGCACCGGGAAGATATTGAAGGATTTGACCGGCAGGCTCACCTGAATTTCGCGGCCCAGCCGGGTTGTGCCAAACAGGGTGGCCGTCACCTCATATTGGCCGACCTCCTTGATGGCGGAGAGATCCACCTCCACCTTGGGTTCGGTGGCCACCGCATTGAACGGCATGCTGGTCCCGACCGTGCTAGTCACCTTTCCCTGGATCACAACGGAAGCGGGATCCAGTTCATCCACGTCGATCAGGAAGGAGAGCTTGGCCCCGAACTCCTGGGAGGGAGGCGCCAGGGAGTAACTGACAGGTAGCGGATAGATCAGCACATCCTGATAGCGGGCACGGGAGAAGACCTGATTGCCCGTGCTGTACATGGCCCGGTATTTCCCGGCAGGCACATCCAGCACCGCCTCGGCGGTCATGATGCCGTCGCCTGGCACCTCGTCGAGCCCCTTGCCATCGTCACGATAGTGACCGAGCACCTCATCGACGACCGGCTCCCCCTCCGGCTTGGCGTCGTTGAAACGTTGCAGCCGCACCGTCATGCCGAGATCGGACAGGTAGTAACCATCCTTGGGCGGCGCGTCGTCGATCAGCAGCCAGGATTTGAGCTTGACCTTCTCCCCCTGATAAAGCTGGGTCGGCAACAGATCGGTCTCCAGCTTGATGTTCGACAGCAGGCGCACCCGGTTGTCGGGGTCCACCTCGCCAATGGCCTGCCAAGGGCCCGGCATGGGGTTGCGAATGGTGATGAGATCCTGATCCTTGAGCGCCAGCCAGCCCACGTCGGGCGGCGTCACCTTGCTCACATAGAGCTTGCTGCCATCGGGCCGCACCAGGATCACCGACGGGGTGCCGGGCTTGCGCGTCACGATGAAGGTGATCTCCTTCACCCCATAATCGATGCGAAAGCGATTGTCGAGCAGGGGGATGTCGGAGGGGGCAAATACCTCGTTGGCCCCGGCCGTCAGCGAGGCCAGCAGCAGCAGGCCGCCCCATAGCTTGCTCATTGCCGCCACAGGCAGGCTCCTCCTTTTTTCTGCACCAGATCCAGCCGCGCCTCGTGCACCGCCTCAACCTCGGCGCTGGCCCGGATCACCTTGAGCGGTGGGCGATTGCTCTCCAGTCGCCGGATACTGGTGTCCTGGTTGCTTTCATTCTCGTTGCTCTCGGTGGCCAGGTTCAGTTTGGTCTGGCCACCTGTCATCAACAGGTAGACGTCTGCCAGGATCTCCGCATCGAGCAAGGCCCCGTGCAGGGTACGGTGCGAGTTGTCGATACCGTAGCGATCGCACAGCACGTCCAGGTTGTTGCGCTTGCCCGGGAACAGGTCCCGCGCCATCGCCAGGGTATCCGTGATACCGCAGATGTCGGCGGTCTTGAAGTTGAGACCGAGCTTGCTGAACTCATAGTCCATGAAGCTCACGTCAAACGGCGCGTTGTGGGCAATCAGCTCGGCACCGCGGATAAACTCGATGAACTCGTCGGCAATCTGGCTGAACGACGGCTTGTCACGCAAAAACTCGTCGGTGATGCCGTGCACCTGGATGGCTTCCGGGTCCACCAGCCGGTCCGGCTTGATGTAGACATGAAAGTGGTTCCCGGTCAGCTTGCAGTTGATCACCTCCACACAGCCAATCTCGATGATCCGGTGTCCCAGATAGACAGGGCCACCGGCCGTGTTCATACCAGTGGTTTCAGTATCCAGAATGATCTGGCGATTTAGTTGGGGTGTGCTCATGATCCAATCTATGTCAAACTTCGGCTTTACCCGCTAGTTTACCCCAAGCCTCATGTTAAAACAGATTGATTTGTATACGGATGGTTCCTGCCTCGGCAACCCGGGCCCGGGTGGTTATGGTGCCGTCATGGTCTACGGCAAGCATCGCAAGGAGATCGCCGCCGGCTTTCGCCTCACCACCAACAACCGGATGGAGCTGATGGCCGCCATCATGGGGCTGCGCACCCTGAACGAGCCCTGCCAGGTACGCCTCACCACCGACAGCCAGTATGTGCGCCAGGGGATCACCCAGTGGATCATCGGCTGGAAGAAGAAGGGATGGATGACCGCCAACCGTCAACCGGTCAAGAACGTCGATCTCTGGAAAGCGCTGGATGCGGAAGTCAGTCGCCACCAGATCGAGTGGCTCTGGGTCAAGGGGCACTCCGGACACCCTGAGAACGAACGCTGCGATGAGCTGGCCCGCGAGGCCGCCAGCGGCAAACAGCTGGCCGAAGATACCGGCTATCAACCCTGACCGCTTTCCCCTCTGATGCATGAGCCTGCCCGGCAGCTGCTGACTAGCCGCCCTGGCGCGCCATCCCCGGCGTGGCGATGGGACCCGGAAGACGCCAACGATGGCGCACCGGTGTCAGGGGGAAGCGCCGTTTGCGCGCCATCCCCGGCGTGGCGATGGGACCCGGAAGACGCCAACGATGGCGCACCGGTGTCAGGGGGAAGCGCCGTTTGCGCGCCGCTATCACGTAGACGGACGCAAACGGCCGACAGTAATCCCGCCCCACGCTCTCCCGCCACCAGCCAATCCGGCTCTGCCTGCCCATGAACGAATAGCCGAAGCGCTCGTCAAACATTACCTCGCAGCCGAGCAGCTGCAACCAGTCGGTGACCCGAGCCGGGGTGAACATGCGGGCAGACCAGGGCAGATGTTGACGCAGGAAAGGCAGGCAGTGGCCGATGCCGACCAGACTGAGCGGATTGTAGCCACTGACGATGAGCCAGCCATCGTCGGTCAGTACCCGCTCAGCCTCCCGCAGCACCTGGTGCGGGTCGGGTGAAAAATCGAGACAGTGGGCCAGCAGGCAGGCATCCACGCTGCCGGTGCGTACCGGCAGGGCCAGCGGATCCCCCTTGAGATCCAGCAGGCGGCCGCCAGGGGCGACCCCTATCTGGTGGCGAATGGAGGAGCAACCGCAGGAGAGCTCGGCGCTCAGCGCGCCGACCTTCAGCAGATGATAACCAAACAGATGCGGGCACCAGCTGTCGAGTCGCTCCTGGATCTCGGCCGCTACCCAGTCCCCCATGGGCAGTGCCGACCAGCTGGTCGGGATCTCGATTTGTTGTTCGGTACGTGCCACCTGCATAATAGGGCTCAACTTGGGGTTCGAACGCCATCCAGTTATATAAGATACCCTCCATAAAGAGAAGCAGACTCATGTATCCAGTGATCACAGTTCCAGCCTTTAACGACAACTACATCTGGTTGATCCGACACGAAAATCACTGCCTGGTCGTCGATCCGGGCGAGGCCGCTCCCGTGCTGGAACGGCTGGCCGTGCTGGAGCTGCAACTGGATGCCATCCTGCTCACCCACCACCATCACGACCATGTGGGCGGCGTGGGCGAGTTGCTGGAACATTTTCCCCATGCCCGCCTCTATGGCCCTAAGCTTGACCCCATGCCGGCGCACCACGGCCAGTGGCTCGATGACGGGGACCAGATCAACTGGCATGGCCTGAGCCTCGAGGTGATCCACGTGCCCGGTCACACCCACGGCCACATCGCCTACCACGGTCACGGCATGCTGTTTTGTGGCGACACCCTCTTCAGTGCCGGCTGCGGCCGCCTGTTCGAAGGGACCCCGGCCCAGATGTTCGGATCGTTGCAGCGCCTCGCCGCCCTGCCCGATGACACCCTCATTTATTGTGCCCACGAGTACACCCTCTCAAACCTGCGCTTCGCCCACGCTGTCGAGCCCGACAACCAGGCGATCCAGCATCAGATCGGGCTGATCAGCAAGCTGCGCCAGCAGGGCCTGCCGAGTCTCCCCTCACGGCTGGGGGATGAGAAGCGCTTCAATGTTTTTCTGCGTTGCGAACTGGATTCCGTGAAATTTTCTGCTGAGAAACACGCTCTGAAATGCGTGGAAAATCCGGTAGATACCTTCACGATCCTGCGCCAATGGAAGGATGTTTTTTGAACAAACCTTGATCAGGGGGCCATTGCCCCTTATGATGCGAGCTGTTTTTCCCAAAGATGACCTGAGCGAGATGAAGGTACGAACGGCCTTATTGGCGGCGCTGTTTCTCAGCGGCTGCCAAAACCTGAGCCATCAGGATGACCGGGCGCTAACGGCAATCGAGCCGATCAAGTCCCCCCAAGTCAATAAAAAAGCGTATAAAAAACATTCTGCGCGCTTCCTGTTCGGTGACGAACAGATCGACGAACTGGATGACACCGATAACCTGTGGGTGCGTATCAGCGATGATATGCAGTTTGATCCGCAGGATAACGACCGTGTCCGCCAGCAGCGTGATTGGTTGTTGCGCAATGATAAGCATCTGGCGACCATTGCCAGCCGGGCTGAGCCCTACCTGTATCTGATGGTAGAGGAAATCGAACGGCGTGAGCTGCCAATGGAGCTTATTACCATTCCCATGATCGAGAGCATGTTCGATCCCCACGCCCGTTCCCGCAGCAATGCGGTGGGTCTGTGGCAGTTCGTTCCTGCGACCGGCAAGAACTTCGGCCTGCGCCACGACAACTGGTACGACGGCCGTCGCGATGTACTGGCCTCCACCAATGCCGCGCTGGATTATCTGGAGTACCTGAACCGTTTCTTCGACGGCGACTGGCTGCAGACGCTGGCCGCCTACAATGCCGGTGAAGGACGGGTGCGCAACGCCATCATCCGCAATCAGAAGGCTGGCCGGCCGACCGACTACTGGTCGCTCGATCTGCCTCGCGAGACCCGGATGTACGTGCCCAAGATCCTAGCCATGGCTGACATGATCCGCAATGCGGACAAGTACAATGTCACCCTGCCGGTGCTGGCCAACAAACCGCAACTGCGGGTGGTCAACACGGGGGGTCAGATCGACCTGAACGTGGCTGCCCAGCTGGCGGGCCTGCGCCCGGCCCAGCTGAAAGAGGTCAATCCGGCGCTGACCCGCTGGTCAACCTCGCCCAAGGGGCCCTATCGCCTGCTGGTACCGGTTGAATATGCCGATACCCTGGAGCTGGCCCTGGCTGACCTGCCGCAGAGCGAGCGCATCCGCACCCGCTCCTATCAGGTTACCAGTGGCGACACCCTCTCCCGCATCGCCCAGAATCACGGGGTGAGCGTGCAGCAGATCAAGCTGGCCAACAACCTGCGCAGCAACAACCTGCGCCGTGGTCAGACCCTGATGATCCCGACCAGCGGCAGCAAGCCGGTGGTCAGCCAGAGCGTCCAGAGCAAGCCGCAGCAGCTCGCCAGCCGTGGCAGCGGCAAGATCCAGTACAAGGTTCGGGCCGGTGACAATCTGTGGAGTATCAGCCAGGCACACGGGGTGACCCATGAGGAGCTGGCCAAGTGGAACGGTCTCAACGCCAAATCGGCCCTGAAACCGGGCATGAAGCTGGTGGTCTGGCCCAAGCAGGGCAAGGGTGGCAACAAGTCCATGGTCTATCAAGTGCGCCGCGGTGATTCCCTCTCCTCCATCGCGGCCCGCTTTCAGGTCGCCGTGATGGACGTGATGCGCTGGAATCAGCTGGGCAAGAGCGATTACCTCAAGCCGGGTCAGGAGCTGACCCTGTTCGTGAAGAACAACAGCTGATCGTTCATCACTTCATAAAAAAATACCCCGCCTGATGCGGGGTATTTTTTTATCTGGAGCAGGGCTCAGGGGGTGATGGCCTGGGCCGCGAAACGGGCCACGATGGGATTGTGATCCGAGGCATCGGTCGCCGGGCTGCTCACTTCCACCAGATCCAGATTGCGGTAGTAAAGATGATCCAGCGGCCGGCCAAACGCGGTCCGGCGCAGATCCGGCATCGGGATCGCCTCCTGCAGCCCCAGATCGCTTACCAGCCGCTTCAGCCAGAACTCACGCTTGTCGCTCCAGGTATTGAAATCCCCGGCCAGAATGACGGGCCCCTGGTGACGATGAATGAGGGCGGTCAGATCGTTGATCTGCTCGCGAAAGGTCGCCATCCCCAGCTCGAAGTTGACCGCATGCAGGTTGACCACCAGCACGCCGTCAGGATCCCCCTGCAGGGGATAGAGGCTGACCAGACCGGATTTGGGGATGCGCAGCAGCGGCTCGGGGGAGCGCACGCCGCACACGAACGCCTGCGGCGTCTTGGCCACCGTCATCACGCCGAAGGAGACACCGCCCTGAGTAAAGGCCTGCAGCTGCTGCCACTGGAAATCACCGGCCTTGAGCCATGCCAGCATCTCGGGGCGGGTCGCCGACTCCTGCAACAGCACCAGATCCTGGGCCTTGGCATACTCGTCCAGTCCCTCGCGCCAATTTTTGCGCTGACCCTTGTAGAGATTCCAGACGGTAATGCCAAACTCGCGGGGCAAGGCGGTGGAGGCCAGCGCCACCAGCGGCGGCTTCTGGCAGCTGGCGCCGGGAATGATGCCCTGCGCCGTGACCAGATGATCCTGATCCGGCACCTCGAAACAGCCGACCAGTCCCAACGTCAGCAGCGACGTACCCAGAATGCGATAACTATTTTTCATTGGCTAACAACCACCTGCCTCTGCATTGTGTCATGACCATCCCAAACGTCATCGCTGCCGACTAGGCTCATAACTCGTGTCCGGCCCGGCTCATCCAGAAGGAATTCAACGATGGCGAGACAGCACCAGTACCGCGTGACGTTTTATGATCAACAAGGAAATTGTCATCAAGTGGAGCTTTCCACCGTCTATCAGATCAGACGGGATCCCCAGTGCGATCTCTGCCTGTTCGATACCCAGCAGTGCGTCGGCTCGGAAGAGATGCTGGAACGCATGATACGGCAAAAAACCGGGTTTGAGCAGGAAATATCCATCATCAACGCCCGGCTGATCTGACCCGGATCAGACCGGTACCGGGCGGGATTTTCCCTGTTCGTCGATGGCGACATAGGTGAAGATCCCCTCGGTGACGCAGTAGCGCTGGGCTTCGTTTTCACGCAGCACCGGCTTGACCCACACCTCCAGCTTCAGCCGCATGGAACTGCGACCAATCTTCAGACAGCGCCCGTAGCAGCACACCACGTCGCCCACCTTGACCGGGCTGTGAAAGGTCATGCCCTCGACGGATACGGTACAAATACGTCCTTTTGCCAGCTCCTTGGCCATGATGCCCCCACCTATATCCATCTGGGACATGATCCAGCCCCCGAAGATATCGCCATTGGGGTTGGTATCGGCTGGCATTGCCAGGGTTCTCAGCAACAGTTCCCCATCGGGGTGACGTCTTGTATCTACCATCATTACCGCTCTCTCTATATGGATGGCGGAATGATAGGGGGCGAGCTCCCCCTTGGCAAACCTCAATTGCCCGTCAAACGGCAGGCCAGACCAAGGAGCGGATCCGCCTGTGCCTCACTGCCATACCCACACATAGCACCGGGCAGTATGCTCAGTGCCTCCGGGCTGCCAGCTCGGCAAACCAGTGCGCCGGATCAGGCCAGCGGTAGACAAAGCCGCGCTGCTCACAGATGCGCTGCCCCTCGACGGGGGCAAACCGGCCGGCCGGCTCGATGAAGACCGGGGCCGGCAGGCCCAGCTGGCGCGCGGCAAAGGGATAGAACTGCTCCCGGCGCGGGTGCACAGGTGCACTCAGGTTGTAGGCATCCATCCTTGCCCCATTCCAGCAGCAGCTGGCAGGCGGCCACCACATCATCCAGATGCACCAGATTCACCGCCTGGCCGCCCCCCTCCAGGGTCTTGCCCGCCAGGAAACGGCCGGGATGGCGCTCTGGCCCGTAGAGCCCGGCCGGGCGCAGCACCATGGAGCATGCAATGCCGGCCCCCATCGCCGCCTGCTCGGCGGCCAGCATCCGCCTCCCGCGCTCGTGGGCAGGCATGGGGTGTTCATCCTCCCCCTGCCCCGGCGCCCAGACCGAGGTGGCGCTCACGAACAGCAAGCACTGCACGCCGGCCCCCTTAGCCAACTCGGCTACCCGCGCGATGGCGGCCGGATAATCCTCGACCTTGCTCGGTGGCACGCAGATCACCAGCTCTCGGCAGCGAAACGGCAGGGCCGCCAGCCCGGTGCCCAGTTGCAGCGGCCAGGCCTTCACCCCCTCTGCTGTCAGCTGCGCGGCTTTTTCGGCCGAACTGACCGTCACCGCCACCTGGCGGCCCTCGGCCTGCAGCGCCCGGGCCAGCGGCAGTCCCAGCCAGCCTGCCCCCACGATCCCGGTCTGGTATTCACGCTCTGTTGTCATGACAAAATCCTGGCAAAAAAAAACGGCCATCCATGATGACCGTCGAAAGTAACGAAGGAAATAGCTGGATTAACCAGTTACCTCCCACAGCGGGAAAATCGGGAGCGCAGGCTCCTAATTCGTGGGGCCTATGCTAGTGGCAGGCAGTCCAAAAAGCTTTGAAGCGGATCACGGTTGAAAAGGATTTCTGAAAACGCTTTCAATTTTTCGGCAAAATTCGAGAGCGACATTGGCCCGTTCAGGGCCAATGTCGGCCACTCAGGCGACGGATTCCCGTCTCACCAACTCGGCCTCGAACTTGAGCTCCAGCCCCTCGGCCGGCTTGTGATCCAGCAGGCTCAGCGCCAGTTCCGCGGCCCGGCAGCCCATCTCCTCGATGGGGTAGCGCACCGTGGTGAGCTTGGGATAGATGTAGCGGGCATAGGGAATATCATCAAAACCCACCACCGAAATCTGCTGCGGGATCTTGTATCCGCGCTCCAGCAAGCAGGAGATGGCCCCTGCCACCATGGCGTCGTTGAAGCCGAGCACGGCAGTAAACTCGACACCCCGATCCAGCAGCTCGCCCATGGCCACGTAGCCACCGTTCTCGTCGGCAAAGGCGCGGCCGATAAGAGCAGGATCGATCGCGATGCCGGCCCGCTGCAGGGCGTGGTGATACCCGGCCATCCGCTGCTGGCCATCGACGAACTCTTCATCGTCCGAGGTGACGAAGGCAATCTTGCGATGGCCTGCATCCAGCAGGTGCTGACAGGCGGTGGTGATGCCGGCCTGGTTGTCCAGCCAGACGCAGCGATCTTCGGCGCCCGGCACCTGGCGGTTGATGAAGACCACCGGGGTGCTGCCCGCCACCAGCTCGCTCAGCTCCTGGTCGGGCAGCGCCTTGCTGTGCAGGATCAGCGCATCGCACTGGCGCTGCAGCAGCGCCTGGATGGCGTGGCGCTCGCGCACCTCGTCGTGATTGCCGGACATGACGATGGTGAACTTGTCCGCCTTGTCCACCACGCTCTCGATGCCGCACATCATCTGGGCGAAGAAGGGGCCACCACACAGATCCCCCACCAGCACACCGATGCAGTTGGAGCGCTTGCTGACCAGCGCCTGGGCAAAACTGTTGGGACGAAAATTCAGTTCCTTCATGGCCGCCAATACGGCCTCACGCTTTTCTGGTGCCACCTGCGCCGTGTTGTTGATGACTCGCGACACAGTTGAAATGGACACATTAGCCAACCGGGAAACGTCTTTAATCGTTGCCACTATCAATTCCTTTGTTGGGGGAGCCTGTCTGTGTTGAACGGGCGATTATAACGAACCTGCCAGACCAAGAGAGGGCGCCCGATCACCTGGCAGGTTTCCTTTTGTAACAAAACCTTATGGGATAATAACCATTTTGGGGAAGGAAAGGGAATCCGGCTGCCGCCCAGGCGGCAGCCCCCTCAATAAGCGTGACTCAGCTCGCGCTCGGACATGAAGCGCAGCGGCTGCTGCAGCTTGTGCTGATAGATGAGATCGAACGACAGCACGTTCTGCACATAGTTGCGCGTCTCCTTGTAGGGAATGCTCTCGACCCAGACATCCATCGGCTTATCCGCACTCTGATCGCGCCAGCGTTTGACCCGGCCGGGGCCGGCGTTGTAGGCCGCCGCCGCCAGGATCCGGTTGCCGTCATACACATCCAGCAGCCGCTTGAGATAGGCGCTGCCAAGGCGGATGTTCATGGCGGGATCAAACAGCTGCTGCTCGTTGCGATAGGGCACCCCCAGCTTGCTGGCCGTCTCCTTGGCGGTGGTCGGCATCAGCTGCATCAGTCCCCTCGCCCCCACCGGCGACTGCGCCAGCGGGTAGAGGGCGCTCTCCTGGCGGGCGATGGCGTAGAGCAGGCTGGTGTTCATGGTTCGCTCCTGCGCCATCTGGGAGAAGGTGTGCTTGAGCGGCAGCGGGAAGCGCAAATCGAGCGCATCCCAGGCCTCGGCCCGGATGCTGGCCAGAATGGCCAGCTCGTGCCAGCCCTGATTGAGGGCGATGTGGCCAAACTCGAGGCGCTGGGCCACCGGGTTGCGATCCATGTTGTGGATCCACTCCGCCCGCGCCGCCGTGATCTCGTTCATGTCGAGCAACTCGCGCACCCGCAGCAGGAAGGGCCAGCGGCGGCTGGCGGTGCGCCAGTCCGGCACCTTGTGCGCCACGCTCTGGTTTTTCATTCGATAGGGCGCGCCGGTGCGCTGCGCCGCCATGAAGCCGTAGAAGCCGCGCAGATTGGCGGTCTCCAGATAGAGATCCCGCGCCGGTTTCTGCTGGCCCTGTACCTCCAGCGAGCGCGCCAGCCAGTAGCGCCAGCGATCCTCCTTCTGCAGACCCATGGGCATGCGCTTGACCCAGCCGGAGAGCCCTTTCCAGTCCTGCTCCCAGATGGCGAGCCTAGCCCGCAGCTCCAGCAGATCCGGGTCGGCCTGGCGCACTACGGTGGCATCCAGCCAGCTGCGCTGGGCGGTTGAGCGATCCAGCAGCAGCCGTCTGGCCACCGCCCGCTCTACCGGTTTGAGTTCGGCCGCGCTCAGCGCAAAACGCGAGCGCAGATAGCCGAGCTGCCCCAGCACCGCCTCCGGCTGCTGGTTCGCATAGCGGGCCAGTCCCAGCAGCAGCAACTTCCGGGAAGGGGCTGCGTTAGTGAAATAGGCCGTGTTCATCGCCTTGGCCGGCTGCTCGAACAGGGTGATCATCTGATCCCCATAGGCCTTCATGCCGCTGCCAAGCTGGGCGCCGAGGTGGCGGATGAGGTTCGGGTTCTCCGCCTCAAAGGCCAAGGTCATGCGGGTCCAGATCTTCTCCTGGGTGCGCAAACCCGCCTGCTGCCAGAGCTGGAACAGGGGATCACAGGCATCGGGACGGGACTGGCCGCTCAGCCAGAGCTTGCCCGCCTCCTGCAGCGCCTGGCTCTGCTGACCGGTGTAGTAGCGCGCCTGATAGTGCATGCAGAGCAGATCGGTGGAGTTCGGCTTGGCCGGGTAGAAGCGCAGGAACTGGGACCACTGCTGGCTTTGGGCCAGATAGGTGAGATAGCTGCGCTCCAGCCGGTTGGATTGGGGGGTGTCGCCGTGCTCGCGGATAAAGCGGGTCACGTCGTCATACTCCGCGGCCCCGGGCCGGAAGGCCAGCTGGTAGTAGTCGAGATAGGGCAGCAGCGGATAATGGGTCAAACGGGCACGAATTTGCTGAAAACGAGCCTGATCATCGGCCCGCACCGCGTCATAAGCCTGGCGATAGAGGGATTGTTCCAGGGTCTGCGCCGCCACCTGCGTCAGCAGCCCCGGCACGCACAGCGCCGATAAAATGATTCCCTGCACGGCTTTCACGAGAGACATCTCCATTGAGAGGCAATGCCACCGCCCGTTGGCGGTGGTGTCATATTTCCTCATTCTACCCGTTAACCCCGGGGGCTACAGCTCGCCGGCGAGACTATTTTTACTCGCCGCTGGCGAGGCTCTCACTGCGGGCAAGGCGCCGCACGTAGCGCTCCAGGTAGGGCACCGGCAGTGGCTTGGAGGCCAGGTAGCCCTGGTAGAAGTGGCAGCCCTGGGCCTGCAGAAACTCCAGCTGCTGGCGCGACTCCACCCCCTCTGCCGTCACGTTGAACCCCATGTGACGCGCCATGGCGATCACCGCCTCGACGATGGCCATGTTGTCGCCATCGCGCGGTATGTCCTGGATGAAGGAGCGGTCGATCTTGAGCTCGTCCGCCGGCAGCCGCTTGAGGTAGCTCAGGGAGGAGTAACCGGCGCCAAAATCGTCGATGGCAAAGCTGATGCCGAGCGCCTTGAGCTCGCTCATCTTGCTGATGGTGTCTTCCGCGTGACCCAGCACCACGGATTCGGTGATCTCCAGATTCAGGCTGGCGGGATCCATACCGGTGGAGGCCAGCACGTCGTGGATCCGGTCGACAAAATCGGCGGCGTGAAACTGCTTGGCACTGACGTTGACCGACAGCTGCGGGATGTGGATGCCGTTCTCCTCCCAGCGCACGTACTGGGCGCAGGCCTCGTACAGTACCCAGTTGCCGATGTCGACGATAAGGTCCGTCTCCTCGGCGATGGGGATGAACTCGGCGGGGGAGACCAGCGCCCGACCGGGCGGCTGCCAGCGGATCAGCGCTTCCACGCCGATGATGTCGCCACCCTCCACCATGTGCTGGGGCTGGTAGTAGAGGGTCAGCTCCTGCTGGTTGAGGGCGCTGCGCAGCTCGTTGTGAATGAGCAGCCGGCGATCCGCCTGCAACTGCATGGAAGCGTCGAAGAAGCGCCGGGTCTTGCGACCGGCCGACTTGGCCTGATACATGGCGGTGTCCGCCTGCTTGAGCAGATCGTCCACCCCCTGCTCCCGACCGGGGAAGAGGGTGATGCCCACGCTGGCGCCGATGTGCAGCACCTGACCGGCGTGGTTGTAGGGGGCCGCAATCTCGCTGATAAGCCGCTCGGCGATGAGATCGGCCTGCATCTCCGCCTGGGGGGGACTGGCCGAGAGCGAGGGCAGCAACAGCACGAACTCGTCGCCGCCAAGGCGCGCCAGACAATCCCCCTGGCGTACCAGTCGCTTGAGCCGGCTGGCCACCTCCTTGAGCAGCCAGTCGCCGGTGGCGTGGCCGAGGGAGTCGTTGATGGTCTTGAAGTGGTCGAGATCGATGAACAGCAGGGCGCCGATCAGATAGTCGCGGCTCGCCTCGCCAAAGGCGTGGGCCAGAGTCTCGTGCAGCTGGCGGCGATTGGGCAGGCCGGTCAGTTCGTCGTAGTAGGCGAGATCCTGGATGCGGCGCTCCGCCTCCTTGCGCTCGGAGATATCCTCGAAGCAGATGACGAAGTGGCTGATCGCCCCCCTGTCATCCTGCACCGGGGTGACGATTTCCCACTGCGGATAGGGATAGCCATCCGCGTGCAGGCGCTGGGTCTCCCCCTGCCAGCGGCTCAGGCTGCCGAGCTCGTAGCCAAGCCCCCCCAGCCCGCACCAGAGATCGTTGCCCAGATGCAGGCCGATCACTCGCTGGCTGTCAAAGCCGGTGATCTGGCTGAAGGCGTGGTTGACCCGCAGGATCTTGAAGTCGGGGTCGGTGATGATGATCCCTTCGTGGGTTTCGAAGGCCACCGCCGAGAGGCGCAGCTGGGCGTCGCTCTGCAGCCGCTCCAGCTCCGCCACCATGCGCATGGAGAAGGTAGTCAGCACCGAGCCCAGATTGGGGATCGCGCTCTGATCGGAGAAGAGCAGCGCCAGGTGCCCCAGCAGCTGGCCGTTGCGATCGCACAGGGGCAGGCCGTAGTAGCCCTGTCCTGCCTTGAAGACGGCGCAATGCAGATGCTCGGCTGTGAGCGGCAGGATGCAGGTCTCGCCGCGCTGGTAGACCTGCTGACACGGCATGCCCGCCAGCTCGTACTCCTTGAGGTCGATGCCGTGACAGGCCAGCACCTTGAGCCGCTCGCTGCCGGTGCGCTCCGCCAGCCAGACCGCATCTGCCACCAGAATGTGGGCGAGCTGGTTGACCAGGGTATTGAAGAAATCGAGCCCGGTCCGGGCGGAGAGCGCCTGGGCCAGCTGGGTCAGCAGAGGGTCTTGCAGCAGTGGCAGTTGCTGGGAGAGATCCGCAGGCAGCTGGGTGCTGCGGGTGGTGTCGAGCGGCGCAATCCAGCCACAGCACATCTGCTGGGCCGGTACGTACTGGCCGCTCCAGAGCACGTGACGCACCTCGCCGTTCTCGTCGCCGAGGTGGCCGATGAACTGGGCCGGTTGCTGGGAGTGGTAGAGTCTGGCGAGAAAGTCGGCAAAGCCGGCCTCGTCATCTGCCGCCAGTTGCCCGAACCAGGGGTGAGGCCCCTCCCCTTGCCAGAGCTGGTAGGAGGCATGATCGGACAGGCTCCACTGGGCATGTTGCCGATCATAAAACCACATCATCTGAGTGGCTTGCTGTTTCATGTACTACTCCAACACCACAACAACCACGTTCAAGTCCCTGACGACTCGATAGCGCCCACATTCTCAGCACGCACGTCGGCAAGGGCGGTGCGGGGGGAAGTGCGAAAGATGCGAGACTAAGCGGTGAAAACCGGACATGAGGTCGACATGCGGCGCTGCCACGAAGGGACAGAAACGATCCAAGTTTCCCCATACTGCCTGCCTGTTTCGTCGAGCTCAAGTGCTTTTTGGTGCAGAACGGGAAAAGATCACAATTTCCCCCTCCCCTTCGCAGCAAGGCACCATTTAGTGACACAGATCACATTTTAATGTTCAGCCATGAGTAATCTGAAGGTGAAGACACAAGCAATACGACCCGAAGGGGGCCAATATGAAAATCGAAATTACCAGCAAAATCATCGAGATCACCCCGGCTATCCGCGAGCGCATTGAATCCCGCTTTGACAAGCTCGAACGTCTTCAGGTGCCTCTTATCACACCCCATGTGATTGTCTCCAAAGAGCGTCTGATGTTTATCGTTGAAGCCACTGCTGGCATCCCCAACGGCAAACTGTTTGCCCAGGCAGAACATGAGGACTTGTACGCCGCCATCACCGAACTGGGGCAAAAACTGGAGCGTCAGATCAACCGTCACACCGAGAAACCCATCGCCCGTCGCGCCGCCGCGGCCGGCAAGGAAGTCCCGCTGCCGGACGAAGCCGACGCCTGATCCAGGGCACGACATATCCATCACACAAAAGGCGGGGTCTCCCGCCTTTTTGCTGCCTGACGCCTGGGGCACACCCTCAGCTGAGCCA
This sequence comes from Aeromonas sp. A35_P, assembly GCF_002259925.1. Taxonomy (NCBI): domain Bacteria; kingdom Pseudomonadati; phylum Pseudomonadota; class Gammaproteobacteria; order Aeromonadales; family Aeromonadaceae; genus Aeromonas; species Aeromonas sp. A35_P. The sequence goes on from NZ_NEVB01000220.1 coordinate 16,549, forward strand.
GTGCAGGCCGGCATCCACCCCCTCCTTGAGCGCATCGAGCACGGGCAGCATCAGCAGCGGATCCTCGCGTCTGGGCTGATCCGCCAGCTTGCCTCGCCAGCGTTCGCGCCCAAGCGGCGAGAGGTTGTCATAGACGGCCGGCTCCAGCGCAGGCAGGGTGCCGAGCAGCGGCGGCGAGCGCAGCGCCAGCCAGAGCCGCACATCCACCATGGAGCCCCCCTGCTGCAGCCGGTCGTTGAGCCCGATCGCCTCCGCATCATCCTCGCTCCCCTGCAAGGGGGTGGCCGGCGGCAGCTCAAAGCGGCTGCGCCAGACCCGACTCTCTGCCTTTGCTGGCTGCCTGGGATCAAACCAGGACTGCTCTTCCACCGCATCGGTCAGCAGGGCCAGATGCAGACGAAAGTCCGCCCTGTCTCCGTGCTGGAGATCTTGGTTGAGACGTTGCCCGAGCTGGGCTTCGTCCACCAGCCATTGCTCACGAACGGCGCTGGGTAGCATGGGATAACTCTTGGAAACGGTGGTTTCATCCTTTATCGGCCGCAAATCCGATCCTTTGAGCAGGAAAAATCCCGCCGAGGGGTTCACAACCGCAGAAGATCTGTTAGTATGCGCCTCGCACTTGTGGAGGGGTTCCCGAGTGGCCAAAGGGATCAGACTGTAAATCTGACGGCTCTGCCTTCGAAGGTTCGAATCCTTCTCCCTCCACCATTTCAAGTGCCGTCACGACCCAGATTGTGATGCAAAATCAGCAATGCCCCGTGGAGGGGTTCCCGAGCGGCCAAAGGGATCAGACTGTAAATCTGACGGCTCTGCCTTCGAAGGTTCGAATCCTTCTCCCTCCACCATCTATTCAAGAAAACCCGGCCTCGCGCCGGGTTTTCGCTTTTCAGCGTCCCCTCTCTGTTCGTCATCAGCGTCAGCCACATCTATGCCTCCAATAAAAACGGGAGGCAATCGCCTCCCGTTTTTGTCTCTTGCCGCCGTTACAGGGTGAAGCGATAGAAGATATCCACCGCCTGGGCCACCCCGCTCATGGCCTGCAGATAGAGCCTTGGCATCAGCTCGTAGCGCAGCTTGAACTCGGCGATGGGGCTGAACACCCCCACCCCGTACTGGAACTGCAGTCCCGGCAGCAGGTAGGCCGACAGGGTCACCTGGGTGTTCTCACCACTGCCGGCGGTGTCGAGGGCCACGTCACTCATGCCGAGGGATTCCCCCAGACTGGAGACCACGCCGTTGGCCTGGCTGACCGCGCCCGCTACCAGCAGGCCGTTGAAACCGCCATCCTCGCCGCTGGTCTGCAGCCCCTTGCCGCGCAGCAAGTAGGAGAGCTGCTCGGACTGGGCCATCTGCGGCTCAGAGTAGACAGTGATCTTGGGCTTGCTGGCCGGCCCGGTCACCCGCACCCCCACCGTCACCTTGTCCTCTATGGTATCGGGATCCCGATACGCCTCTATGTTGAGGTAGGGCTGATCGAGGGGGCCGGAGAAGAGGATGCGGCCATCCTTGATGATGAGGTTCTGGCCATAGGCCTTGAAGCGCCCGTCGTTGAGCACCAGCTGACCATTGCCCGCCAGCGGCCGCGAGGGATCCTGGCGAATGTTGATGCTGCCCCCCACCTTGGTCTTGAGTCCCATCGCCTCCAGCCGCACGTCGTCACCCAGCCGGATGGCCAGTTTGATCTCCATCGGCAGCGGCGCGGCCTTGGGCACCGGTGGCAGATCGTCGTAGACCACGGTCACGTCATCCGACACCGCCACCGCGCTCTCGGGCAGGCTCTTGACCAGGATCCGCGCCCAGGGGATATCCACCTGGCCGGTGATCCGGGTCTCCTCTCCCAGCGAGATGGCGATGTCCGGGGAAACCCGCACCCGGCCCATGCCAGGATACTGGGCCTCCAGCTCCTTGCCCTCGATGGTGAGGCTGCCGGTGACCGGCAACTGTGCCCAGCTCAGCCAGCCCCCCAGCGCCAGCGGCCCCTTGCCCACCAGCATGGTGCCGTCCAGCTCGGCCCGGTTGCCTTCAATCTTGAGGCGGGTCACCAGCTTGGAGAGGGTCACCATGTCGGAGTGGGTCTGCACTTCCCCATCCAGCAGGTTGAGCTGGCCAAACAGCAGCGGCGAGGCCAGGGTGCCGTCGAAGCGGGCATCGGCCGAGATGACCCCCTGCAGTGAGCGCACCTCGGGAATGAGCGGGGCGAAGGTGGTCAGCTTGAGGTCGTCAAACTTGAGCTGGCCGGAGAGATTGCCGCGACCGGACGGATCCCGGATATAGAGCTTGGTGTCGATGTTGCCGATCTGCCCGGAGGCAAAGTCGAGCCGGATGGCCGCCTGCTGACGCTCGAAGTCCACCCCGAGCTCGAGGCGCTGATAGTCGGTCTTGAGCTCGTCGGCCACGAAGGTGCCCGGCGTGGTGCGCACGGTGGCGTGCAGGGTCGGCTGATTGCCGCGCCAGCTGGCCCGTCCGTCGGCGGAGAGCACCGCCTGCCAGCGGAAGTTGTCCGGCAGCCAGGGCCGCAGGCGCTTGAGGTCGAACTGGTTGAGGGCAAACTCCAGGCTGCCCTGCTGGGCCGATACCTGACTGCCCTTGACGCAGAGGCTGGCCCCCTGGGAGCCGAGGCAGAGATCCCCCATGGTCAGCCGCTGCCGCGGCAGATCCACATCCAGCTCCCAGGGTGCACTCAGCTCCCAGCGCCGCAGCGGTGTCTTCAACTTGAGCTCGCCGAGGGCGCCGCGCCAGCGATCCCCGCGCAGGCCGCCGCTCAGCTTGAGGTTGGCCGCCACCGGGTCACCCTTCATGGTGAGCGACAGAGCGTGCTGGTTGAGATCGCCGTTCAGGTTGAGCGCCAGCTGGCTGAGGCTGGTCGCCCCCTGTACCAGGCTGGCCACCGTCAGGGCCACCTCCCCTGCCGGCTTGTCACCGACCAGGGCATTGCCCTTGATGGCGATCCCCTTCAGGTCGGTGCCGGCATAATAGAGGCGGCTGGCAGCCAGCTCTGTGGTAACCCGCGGCGCCTGCTGATTGCCGGTCAGCCGCACCTGCCCCTTGATGTCCCCCTTGAGCCCGGGGTAGAGCCCGGCCAAGTTGGGGGCATCGAGATCCGCATCCAGCTTCCACGCCTGCTGGCTCAGGCTGCCCTTGGCCTGCAGCTGGTTGGGGCCGCTTTGCAGCGCCAGCGCCGGGATGGTCCACTCCATCTTGTCGTTGCCGCTCGCGCTGCCCTTGATGGCCAGCGGATACTGGTTGAGCTTGCCGTCCACCTTCAGCTCGGGCAGTTGCAGCTGCCAGTGGCCCGCCTCATCGAGCTCGAAACGGCTGGCAATCTTGCCCGCCAGCGCCCCCTTGAGCTCGGGCACCAGCTCGGCCGGGTTGATCCCCTTGAATTCCGTGGTGCCCTGCCAGCGAACCCCCTTGTCCCAGGCGAGCTTGCCGTCCAGCTTGAGCTCCCCCTTGAGGGCGTTGAGCAGCAGGTTGATCTGGTTTAGCTGCGTCAGATCCCCCTTGCCGGTCAGCGCCAGCTTGAAGGGGGGCACGTCCGTGCCCTTGCCGGCGGTATTCAAGGCAAACTGGTAGCCGGAGAGCTTGCCTTTGGCGCTCAGCGTGCCCTTCTCCAGCCGGTAGCTGGGCTCATCTTTGGCCGGCTTGTGCAGCGGCCAACCCAGGCTCTTCCACTCCAGCCCAGCATCAAAGGGCAAGGCGGGGTCGAGGGCAGCCAGAGAGCCCTTGAGGCTGGCAGCCACCGGCCCCTTGGCCTGCAGCGCCAACGCCAGCTTGCCCACCGAGCCACCCAGGGTCAGGCTGACCTCCTGCCCCTGCAGCTCGCCATCCAGCAGCCCCTTGCGGGCCTTGGCATCCAGGGTCAGGGCGAGCGGGTAATCCTCTTTGAGCTGGATCTTGCCCTTGAGCGCCAGATCCGCCATGGCGTGGCGCAGGGAGAGCTCGCGCAGCACGATGTCGCTCCCCTCGGCACTGGCCGACAGCAGCAACTTGTCGAGCCCTTCGATCAACTCACCTTGCTGATAGCGAAACGCCGTGACCTGCAAACCTTCCAGCTGGATGGGGAAAGGCAGCCGGATGGCGGGCAGCGCGATGGGGGCCGCCTTGGTTGCCTTCTGCGCCTTGCTCTCATCCGCCGGCTTCGCCTTGGCGGTGACAGGCGACTTGGCCGCAGCCTTGTCTTGGGAGGTTGCCTTGGTGGCAGCCGGTTTGGCAGCCTCGGTGGCCTGCGTCTCGGCCAGGGTCACCTTGAGGCCGTCCAGCACGGGCCCCTGCACGATCAGCCCCTTGCGGCTGAGGGTGGCGCCGATGTCGAGGGACTTGAGGCTCACCCCCACCCCTGGCACCGTCACATCGAGATCCGCTACCTTCAGGCTGTCGACCTGAATTTTCAGCGGCAGCGGGTGCCAGACAAAGGGTTCTGACGGCTCTTCCGGGGCAGGCTCCGAGTCGGCCACCTTGACCACCGGGTGGGTGACGTTAAGGGATTTGATCCAGAGCTTGCCCTGCAGCAGCTTGCCCAGATCCCAGTCCAGCACGGCGCGATCTACCGTGACGTCCACCAGCTCGTCCTGCCAGCCGACCCCTTCCAGGGTCCAGCCATAGCCGAGCTGGCCCGCCACCAGCTCCCCCTTGAGGGAAGGCAGGGCGGCCCTGGCCTGCTGCCACAGCCACTTGTTGCCCTGATGGGTGAACCCCAGCAGGCTGACCCCGATGAGCAGCAGGAAGATGAGCCCCATCAGCCAGAGAAAAATACGTTTTACCCAGATCACAGCGCAGACCCCGCGAAAGATGCAGCCGCAGCGGCCGGTCAGAAGAACAGAAGAGAAGAGATGTGGAGCGCGGCCGGATCATAGTTCAGGCCCCAGCGCGAAGTGGAGCCGCAGCGGCTTCTCATCTTCGGAAATGCCCACCGCCAGATCGAGCCTGACCTGGCCGATGGGGGTCACCCAGCGCACGCCGACCCCGGTGCCTATCTTCCAGGGCTCGCTGTAGTCGACCGTGGCGGTACCGCTGTCGACAAACAGGGCCCCCAGCCACTTGTCGCTGAAACGGTAGTTGTACTCGGCGCTGGCGACGCTCACGTAGCGGCCCCCCAGCAGCTTGCCATCGTTGCCGCGCGGCGAGATGGTCTCGTAGCCGTAGCCGCGCACCGTCTGGTCACCGCCGGTAAAGAAGCGCAGTGAAGGAGGCACCAGCGAGAAGCTGTCCCCTATGATGGCCCCCTGTTCGGCCCGCAGCAGGAAGCGGTGATCCTCCCCCAGGGTGCGCAGCCACTTGCTGCGCCCCCACACCCGCACGAAGCTGATGTCGGAGCCCCAGTAGGGGTCGGAGAACTCCAGGGTGAGCTGCTGGCGATCGCCCCAGTCGGGCACCAGACCGCCGCGCACCCGCAGCCGCGACCAGGAGACGCCGGGGATCAACAGCAAGCTGTTGCCCTCGTCAGCGCCCTGGGTATAGACCTCGTTTTCCAGGCGGATGAACACGTCCCGGTCCCAGCTCTCCGGCCGCCGCTTCCAGCGGTGCACGCTGAAGGTGGTCAGGTCGGAGCGGGTATCGTTGTTGTCCTTGTACTGATAGCCGGCCTGCAACGAGTAGTAGTCCCGCAGCGGGTTACCCACCGGGATCTGATAGTCGAAGCTGAGCTCCGCCTCGGGCTGGGAGACCTTGGCGGTGGCGTTGAGCCGGTGGCCGTAGCGGTTGACCCAGGGCTTCTCCCAGGTGGCACTCATGCGCGGCCCCACGTCGGTGGCATAGCCGATACCCGTTTCAATCTCGTGATCGACCCGGTTGGAGAGGGTCACCTGCACCGGCACCCGGTTATGCTCGGCCTGGCTGATGAGGGGCTTGATGTCCACCTGCTTGAACAGCTTGGTGGAGGAGACATCCTGCGACATCTCTGCCAGCCGGATCGCCAGATAGGGGTCGCCGCTCTTGATGTTGATGAGGGGGCGGATGAGACGCAGCGCCTCCGGCGTGGCGTCGTAGCGGATCTCGCCGAAGTGGTAGCGCGGGCCGGAGCGAAACAGGATGTAGATCTCGGCGGTGCCCTGATCCGGGAACACCTTGACCTGGCTCTTGCTGATCTTGGCGTCGAAGTAGCCGCGGGCCAGCCCCAGGCTGCCCAGATCCGCCTTGATGGATTCGTATTTGCCGTGGTTGAGGGGATCCCCCTCTTTCAGGGGCAGCTTGTCCAACAGTTCGCTGTAGAGCTCGTCGCTGCCGGCATCCCCTTCCAGCAGGATGTCGAGTCGGGAGATGATGACCGGCTTGCCGGGATCCACCTCGATGATCACTTTAGAGGGGGTTTTCTTGTCCCGGCTCAGGGTGATCTTGGGCTGGTAGTAGCCATAGACCTGCAGCGCCTTTTGCACGCTCTCGGTGATCTTGGGGCGGGCCGGGCGGTACTGACGCTCCTGATAGACCGGCAGGGCATTGAGGTAGGCTTCGACGTTGTCCTTGTTCTCCCCTTTCAACCCCTTGATTTGATAGGTGAGTTTGGCCGCCATGGCGGGCGTGACGAACAGCAGCAGACAGAGGCTCAGTCCCAGCGCGCGAAGCCCACGACGAAAAGTCCGTGCGGGCGGTGAGATCCCTGCAGGCAGGGGCGGATTGCATCCTGTCAAACGTCAATTTCCCCGAAGAACATGATTAAAATAATGCGATATTCAGAACGAATATGAGGCTCACTCGATCGCAAGCGCGCCTCATCCTAGCATATCCCCGGCTCGACATCAGAGCGGGTTGACCGCGAATTTCGCCATATTATTGAAGCCTTTGCTCGCGCGAGCCGCCCATTTTTCAGGCATTCCCCCGCAGACTTATGCCACTATGGGCCCAAAAGGGCAATCCATGACCCTCAGGACCATGCCATATGGCCCCTGCCGGCCACTCCGGCCCGACGGCGCAATCTCCCCGGTTTCCCGATGGGCGCGACACCAACTGTCGGCAACGGGTCAAGATAGCAGCGACGCCCTCTCCCCAAGCGGCCAGACCGGATCCTGGCAGGCACTGGGCCGGTACTCGGCCATCTCACTCCCCCTCCGCGGGACTGCGGATTTTATCTTGCCGGATCAAACAGTTGCCGTCACGCAATCAAAGCCTCGTTCAACCCAATCGATTTATCCCGCTGCCCCCCTGCTCACTTCTCGCCCACACTGGAGCCATTGGATCAGACCCCTGCCCCACCAGAGGAGACACCGTATGCACGCACGCAGCGAACAGATGGCGGACTACATCGCCGATAGACTCGAATTCATCACCTTTCTCGCCTGTTGCAGCGCCCTGCTGGCCCTGCTGACCGGCATGAACGGCCAGCAGGCGCTGGCCTTCACCGCGCTGAACCTGCCGTTCGGGCTCGCCATCCTGCTGGGTATGGCCATGCTGGCACCGCTGCCGACCCACTGGCGCCTGCCGGGCATCACCCTGTTGCTGGCAGGCAGCGCCCTGGCGACCCTGCAACTGGGGGGCAACTGGCTCAATCCGCTGGCCATCTGGAGCCTGCATGCCCTGCTTGGGCTGGAGATCCTCTGGCAGGCGCGCCCCAGAACCCGGCTAGGAGCCCGTGCCCGCGGCTGATATGCCGATGACGGCTGACGCGCGGCAGGAATTGGAGTACTCTTTGCGCCCCCGATTTGCCCGCAACCGAGGAGCACCCCGATGAAAAAAGCCTGTGCCCAGCACATCCTGGTCAAGACCGAGAAAGAGTGTCTGGAGATCAAGGAGAAGATTGCCAAGGGAGCCGACTTCGGCCAGATGGCCAAGCGCTTCTCTACCTGCCCATCCGGCAAGCGCTTCGGCGATCTGGGGGAGTTTTCGAAAGGGGACATGGTCAAGTCGTTTGACGATGCCGTGTTCAAGGGCGAGCTGCTGACCGTGCTCGGCCCGGTGCGCACCAAGTTCGGTTTCCACCTTATCAAGGTGCTCTACCGCAGCTGAGTTCAGGCTCAGGGTTCTGGGTTCAGCTCCACCGGCCAGCCACCGCAGCGGCGGGCATAGAAGCCGAAACGCCAGGGGTGGCGCGCCGCCCAGTCCTCCATCTCCGGCGCTGGCGTGAACCGGCTCTGCGGCCAGAGCGCAACCGGGCTCGGCCGCCCGTGCAGGGCCTGCCAGCGTGTCAGGCTCACCCTGGCCAAGCGCCACTGATAGTCATCCTTCGGCAGCAGGGCCGGCGCAAAGGCCAGGCCCCGGTTGCAATACTGGCCGTCGCCATCACCCCCATCCACCAGCTGCCAGAAGACGTTGAGCAGATCCCCATACCCCACCTTGACCGGGTCATAATCGATGCGCACCGCCTGGCGCTGCGGTGGCACTTCCCGCCAGTTCGACCCCGTCGCCACCCGCTGACTCACATAGCCCGGCTCCACCCGGCTGACCCCGGGCAGGGTCTCGTAGACGGCCTCGGCGCGCCACATGTCCCCCGCCGCCAGCACGGCGCTGTCCGCCCACAGCGGAACGCTTGGGAAAAGCAGCAGGATTGAGATAAATTTACTAACGTTATCAGTCAATTAAGTTTATCCTTCTGGGCACTTGTTCATCATAACCAGGGGATCCCCGTTATGCCCAGTTATTTGTGGTGGCCACTGCTGGCTTGGTTGCTGCCGCTCGCCGGCGCCCTCGGCAGCCGTGTTCACCTCTGGCCCTGGTGGCTGGGGTTTGCCATCTGCCTGCTCGGGGCCCTCGTCTCCCTCGTCTTGCTGGCTCGCCTGCCCTGGTGCCGCAACCGTTGCGCCAATGGCTGGGGCGCCGTCCCCCTGCTGTTGCCCCTGGCCTTCGTGGTGCAGGCGCTGCGCACGCCGCTGGTCAACGATGTGAGCACGGATCCCAACAACCCGCCCCGGCTGCACTGGGCCAGCGAGCTCAGAACGGCGCAGGATCTGCCCATTAATCCGGCCCCCTTGAAAGCATTTGAGGGGAAACCCGGTCCTCTCTTTACCAGCGCCCCCCCGGCCGAGGTGATCACCGAGGCCCACGCCCTGATGGAGCAGCTCGGCTGGCAGGTGCGACCAAGCCCACAAGGGCTCGAGGCGGTGGTCACCACCGGCTGGTTCGGTTTTCAGGATGACGTGGCGCTGCGGGTCTTTGCCGGGCCCAGCGAAACCCGCATCGACATGCGCTCCGCCTCCCGCCAGGGACGCAGCGACTTGGGCACCAACCGGGCCCGCATAGAGGAGTTTCTGATCCGCCTCAACGAGCGGCTGGGTCAGGCCTACAAACCCAATTTGAAGCAATAAGAAGGTCATCCATGCGCGTCGAGGTGAAGCCCGATCGGGAATATCCCTGGTTCATCCGCCCCTTTTTCTGGTTGCAAAAACGCAACTACGGCCAGGTGCTCATTCCGGGCAAGTGCTGGGGCCGCTCGCCGCGCCTGTTTGCCGCCGTCGCCACCCTCTATGGCGTCATCAACCGCAAGCGCTCCCCCATCGACCCCGTGCTACGCTCCCTGGTGACGGTGCGGGTATCCCAGCTCAACTGGTGCCGCTTTTGCGTCGACATCAACGCCATGACCCTGATAAAGAGAGCCGGCTCCAGCGAGAAGGTGGAGGCGCTCGCCAACTGGCGCGAAAGCCCGCTGTTCGATGAGCGGGAGAAAGCGGTGCTCGACTACACAGAAGCGATGACAGGCCTCGATGGGGTCAGCGACGAGCAGGCCGCCCGTCTCAAGCCCTGGTTCGACGACGACGCCATGGTGGAGCTCACCGGCCTCATCGCCTTCCAGAACATGTCGGCCAAGTTCAACGCCGCCCTCGATATCGCCCCGCAGGGCTTCTGCCAGCTGCCGGTGCAACCCGAGCGCCCGGCCCAGCCGAACAGCAAGGACGCCTGATGAGAGGCTCCCGCCTGCTGCTGGTGCTGGTGATGGGCTGCCTCATCGGCGCCTTCTTCGCCTTCGACCTTGGCCACTACCTGAGCCTGCCCCAGCTGCAGACCCGTCAGGCCGAGCTGGCCGCCCTGGTCGAGCGCCATTTTGGCGCCGCCGCCCTGCTGTTCGTCGCCGTCTATGTGGTGAGCACCGCTCTCTCCCTGCCCGGTGCCAGCCTGCTCACCCTGGCAGGCAGCGCCGTGTTCGGCGTTGCCTGGGGGCTCTTGCTGGTCTCCTTTGCCAGCAGCATTGGCGCGACCCTGGCCTTTCTCAGCGCCCGCTTTCTGCTGCGCGACTGGGTCGAGCGGCGCTTTGGCGACAAGCTGGTCAGCTTGCAGGCCGGCATGAAAAAAGAGGGAGCGCTTTATCTGCTGAGCCTGCGCCTCATCCCCATCTTCCCCTTCTTTCTGGTCAACCTGCTGATGGGGCTCACCCCCATCAGAGTCAGCACCTACTACTGGGTGAGCCAGCTCGGCATGCTGCCCGGCACCTTCGTCTACGTGCTGGCGGGCAGCGAGCTTGCCAACCTCACCAGCACCGGCAATATCCTCTCCCCTGGCCTGATGGTGGCGTTGACCCTGCTCGGGCTGATGCCGATGCTGCTCAAGGGGCTGCAGCGGCGCCTCGCCCTGCATCAGCTGCACGCCCCCTACCGCAAGCCGACACACTATGACTACAACCTGCTGGTGATTGGCGCCGGGGCCGGCGGCCTCGTGACCAGCTATATCGCCGCGGCGGTGAAGGCCAGGGTGGCCCTCATCGAGAAGCACAAGATGGGGGGCGATTGCCTCAACAGCGGCTGCGTCCCCTCCAAGGCGCTGATCCGAAGCGCCCGCTTTGCCGCCGAGCAGCGCCGGGCCGGTGAGCTGGGCTTTGGCCCAAGCCAGACCAGCGCCGATTTCGCCGCCGTGATGGAGCGAGTCGCCCGCGTCATCAAAGAGGTCGAACCCCACGACTCCATCGAGCGCTATCAGGGGCTGGGAGTGGAGTGCATCGAAGGGGAGGCAAGGCTGGTCTCTCCCTGGGAGGTGGAGGTGAACGGCCAGCGCCTTGCCAGCCGTCATATCGTGCTCGCCACCGGCGCCCGGCCGCTGGTGCCCGAGCTGCCGGGGCTGGATCAGGTGCCCTGGCTCACCTCCGACAGCCTCTGGCAACTGCGCAGCGCACCGCGCCAGCTGCTGGTGCTGGGCGGCGGCCCCATCGGCTGCGAGCTGGCCCAGAGTTTTGCCCTGCTTGGGGTGCCCGTTACCCTGGTAGAGCTCTCGGCTCAGCTGCTGCCCCGCGAAGAGCGGGAGGTGGCCGAGCTGCTGGCGGATCAGCTGGCCCGCGATGGCGTGCGGGTGCTCACCGGCTGGCGCGCCGAGCGAGCCGACTATCTGCCAGCAGCCGCGGATCTCCCCATCCGGCTGCAACTGCGGCGGGGCGACGAGACGCAAATAATTGAAGGGGATCAGCTGCTGCTGGCGCTGGGCCGGGTGGCCAACGTCAGCGGCTTCGGGCTCGAAGCACTGGGGGTGGAGCTGGCGCCGCGCGGCACTGTGGCGGTCGATGGCTTCCTTGCCACCAACTACCCCAGCATTCTGGCGGTGGGGGACGTAGCGGGCCCTTACCAGCTCACCCATGCCGCCGCCCATCAGGGCTGGTATGCCGCCGTCAATGCCCTGTTCAGCCCGTTCAAGCGCTTTCGGGCCGACTATCGGGTCATGCCGGCCGCCATCTACACCACCCCAGAAATAGCCCGGGTCGGCCTCAACCAGAAAGAGGCCAGGGCGCAGGGCATTCCCTTCGAGCTGACCCGCTTCGAGCTGGCCGAGCTGGACAGGGCCATCGCCGACGGCGAGCGTCAGGGCTTTATCGAGGTGCTCACCGTGCCCGGCAAGGATCAGATCTTGGGTGCCAGCATAGTGGGCACTCACGCCGGCGAGCGGATCGCCGAGTTCGTGCTCGCCATGCGCCACCGCCTCGGCCTTGGCAAGATCCTCGCCACCATCCACGCCTACCCCACCCTGATGGAGGGGAACAAGTACCTGGCGGGCGAGTGGCGACGGGCCCGTCAGCCCGCCACCCTGCTGGCGCTGCTGACCCGTTATCACCGCTGGCGCCGCGGCGCCTGACCCAACTCCAGGTAACCCAGATGCGACACTCATTGCCCTCATTCAAACAGCTACTGCGTGCCCTGCCCCTGCTGGCTGGCAGCCTCCTCTTCACCCAGGCCAACGCTGGTGACAACCCGCAGTGGCAGAAGACCCTCGACGAGGCCAAAGGGCAGACCGTCTACTTCAACGCCTGGGGCGGCAGCCCGGAGATCAACGCCTATCTGGTGTGGGCCGGCCAGGAGCTGGCGCGCGAATACCAGGTCAAGCTGGTACAGGTGAAGGTGGATGACATCGCCCAGAGCGTGAGCCAGCTGCTGGCCAACAAGCAGGCGGGCAAGCGCGGTGGCGGCCCCATCGACCTGCTCTGGGTCAACGGCGAGAACTTCAAGGCGCTCAAGGAGCAGGGGCTGCTTGGCGCCCCCTTTACCCGTGAGCTGCCCAACATGGCGCTGGTCGATGGCACCCTGCCGGTGAGCGAGGACTTCACAGTGCCGGTGGAGGGGCTGGAAGCCCCCTGGGGCATAGGCCAGCTCAACCTGATGGTCAACGGCGAAGAGGTCAGCCCGCTGCCCACCTCGGCGGCGGCCCTGCTCACCTGGAGCAAGGCCCACCCCGGCCGCTTCACCTATCCCAAACCGCCCCAGTTTCACGGCTCCAGCTTCCTCAAGCAGATCTTGCTGGAGCTGACCCCGGATCCCGCCCCTCTCTATCGGGAGGCGACCGAGAACGATTTTGCCAAAGTTACCGCTCCACTCTGGGCCTGGCTGGACGAGCTGCACCCGACGCTCTGGCGCAAGGGCAAGCTGTTCCCCACCAGCGCCGCCGAAACCCGCCAGCTGCTCGATGACGGCGAGCTCGCCATGGCCATCAGCTTCAACCCGCAGGAGGCGCAGAGCGCGGTGCAAAATGGCACCCTGCCCCCCAATGTGGTGGCGGTGGCCATGGCGAAAGGGGCGCTGACCAACAGCCACTTCCTCGCCATCCCCTTCAACGCCAACGCCCGTGCCGGTGCCAAGGTGGTGGCCAACTTCCTGCTGAGCCCCGCCGCCCAGGAGCGCAAGGCCGAGCCCGCCTTCTGGGGCGATCCCAGCGTGCTGCGCGCCGATGCTCTGCCCGCCACCCAGCAGCAGGCGCCGGCACTGCGCTTCAAATCGGTGGCAGAGCCCCATCCCAGCTGGCAGCTCAGGCTCGAAGCGGCCTGGGCCGAGCGCTACGGCCACTGATGAGCCGCTTTGGCAGCGCTGCATCCGCTTGGCGCCCCCTGTTTGCGGCGGGGTGCGCCCTGGTTTTTGGTCTCCCGCTGCTGGCGGGGGGCTGGCAACTGCTGGCCGAGGGGCTCAGTCTGGCCCACCTGCAGCGGCTGCTGGCCCAGCCGGGCCTCTGGCATTCTGCGCTGCTGAGCCTGTGGATTGGCGCCACCTCGACCCTGGCCAGCCTGCTGCTGACCGCAATGCTGTTGGCCTACAGCGACAGCCGGGCCGTCGGCTGGCTGCGTCGGCTGCTCTCGCCCTTGCTGGCACTGCCCCACGTCGCCTTTGCCATCGGCTTTGCCTTTCTGCTCGCCCCCTCCGGCTGGTTGCTGCGCCTGCTCTCGCCGACCCTCACCGGATTTGAACTGCCCCCCGACTGGCAGACCCTGCGCGATCCCGCCGGACTCGGGCTCATCCTCGCCTTGACCCTCAAGGAGACCCCCTTCCTGCTGCTGATGGCGCTCGGTGCGCAAGACCCCGCCAGGGTGGCGCGCCAGCAGTGGCTGGGGGCGAGCCTTGGCTTCAGCGCCCCCCAGATCTGGTGGCGCCTGCTGCTGCCGGCGCTCTGGCCCGCCTTGCGTCTGCCCCTCTACGCGGTGGCAGCCTACGGGGTAGCCGTAGTGGATCTGGCCCAGCTGCTCGGGCCCGATCTCCCTGCCCCATTGGCCGTTCGCCTGTGGCTCTGGTATCAGGACCCGGATCTGGTCTGGCGCGGTGCCACCGCCAGCGGCGCCCTGCTGCTGCTCGCCATTACGGCGCTGCTGCTGGCCTTGCTGCGGTTGCTGGAGCTGGCCCATCGAACCCTTGGCAACCCCGGCTGGCTCGATGGCAGACGCTCAAACCCAAGCGCCCTTGGCCGCGCCCTTGCCACAGGGAGCGTGGCGGCCCTGATCGCCATCAATCTGACGGTGCTGGGGGCGCTGCTGCTCTGGTCGCTGACCCGGCGCTGGCCCTTTCCCGCCCTCTGGCCGAGTCAGTGGAGCGGCCGCCATTGGCTTGAACTGCTGCCGACCCTGTCGCCGCTGCTGACCACCAGCATGCTGCTGGCGCTGGCGAGCGGGGCGATAGCGCTGGTGATGGCGGTGCTGAGCCTGGAGGCGCAGGCCGGCCGCCGCCCCTGGCCACTCTGGCTCATCTGTCTGCCGCTGCTGCTGCCGCAGGCCAGCCTGCTGTTCGGCATTCGGCTCGGGGTGGACTGGTTCAGCCTCGGGTGGGGGGGCGATGGCATCGGCTGGGGCTGGGTGCTCTGGAGCCAGCTGCTGTTTGTCTTTCCCTACGTTTACTTGTGCCTGCAGGGCCCCTATCGCCAGTTCGACCCACGGATCACCCAGAGTGCCCTGCTGCTTGGGGCAACCCCGTGGCGAGCCTGGTGGCAGGTGAAAGGGCCGCTGCTGGCCCGTCCGCTGCTGTTTGCCTTCGGCGTCGGAGCGGCAGTAAGCCTGGCCCAATACCTGCCGACCCTGCTGTTTGGTGCAGGCCGGGTGGTCACCATCACCACCGAGGCGGTGGCCATCGGCAGCGGCCTCAACCGGCGGCTGGCGGGCCTCTACGGCCTGCTGCAACTGCTGCTGCCGCTCGTTATCTATCTGCTGGCGCTCTGGCTGCCGGCCCGGATCAATCCGGCGCTCAAGGGCGCCCGCTGACGAGGAACTCTCATGATGGAGATAGCCATATGCTGAGCACCACGCCTCTTCACCTCTATCTGGAGAAGAACCTGCTGCTCTCGCTGCCCGCCCTGCAGGTGGCACCGGGCGAGGTGTTGACCCTGATGGGAGCCAGTGGCTGTGGCAAGAGCTCCCTGCTGGCAGGGCTGGCGGGGGTATTGCCCGCCAGCGGCCCATTCCGGTTGGAGGGGGACGTGACCCTGGGCGCACGCCGGCTCACCCAGCTGCCGCCCCAGGCGCGGCGCATCGGCATGCTGTTTCAGGATGATCTGCAGTTCGACCACCTGACGGTGGCGGAGAACCTGATGTTCGGCATGCCGGCCAGCGTGAAGGGGCACAGGGCACGGCGGGAAAAGGCGGTGGCCGCGCTGGCGCAGGTAGATCTGACAAATCAGGCGGACAAGCTGCCGGGGGCGCTCTCCGGCGGCCAGAAGGCTCGCGTCAGCCTGCTGCGGGCGCTCTTGGCCGAGCCCGAGGCATTGCTGTTGGACGAGCCCTTCTCCCGCCTCGACAAGCCGCTGCGGGCCGCCTTTCGCGCGCTGGTGTTCACGCAGATCAAGGCACTGGCCATCCCCGCCATTCTGGTGACCCACGACGAAGATGACGCGCCGGGCACCATACTCCAGCTCACCGAATCCCGTTTTTGACCGAGGAGTTCACCTTGTTTGACCGCCACCTGATCCCCGTTATCCGCAGCCCCCTCGCCCGGCTCGCCAGACCGCTCTGCCGCGCCGGGATCAGCGCCAACCAGGTCAGCCTCACCAGCTTTGCCATCGGCATGCTGGCGCTGCCGCTGCTAGCCTTTGGCTGCTATCAGTGGGCGCTCGTGGCCATCCTGCTCAACCGGCTGCTGGACGGGCTCGACGGCGCAGTGGCACGGGAGACCGGCATCACCGACTGCGGCGGCTTTCTCGACATCACGCTCGACTTCATCTTCTACGCCGCCGTGGTGCTGGGCTTTGCCCTCGCCACCCCCGCCAATGCGCTGCCCGCCGCCACCCTGCTGTTTGCCTTCATGGGCACCGGCTCGAGCTTTCTGGCATTTGCCATCATGGCGGGCAAGCGGGGCATCGACAATCCGGTCTACCACCACAAATCCCTCTACTATCTGGGCGGCCTCACCGAGGGGAGCGAGACCATAACCCTGTTCGTGCTGATGTGCCTGTGGCCCGCCGCCTTCGCCCCGCTCGCCTACGGTTTTGCCCTGCTCTGCGCCATCACCACCCTGACCCGGCTCTGGAGCGGTTACCACACCCTGCGTTGAGGCAGGACGGCGGGAGGAGGCCGCTACGGAACACTTGCGCATGGACGACAATGTTTTACCATGGCGACACTCTTTTTCAGGCTCATGAGAACCTTATGCGTCGCCTTGTCTCCGTGCTCACCCTCTCCCTGTTTCCCATGCTCTATGGCTGCAGCAGCACGCCGGCTGCCAAGCCCGTGGTCAAGCCCCAGCCCAACAGCGCCTTCATCAACCAGACGCCGCCGAGCAAACCCTTCTACGGGCAGGTGAGCCAGCCGGGAGTCAGCAAGGGGGACTTCGCCAATCGCGCCAATGTGAACAACTTCGTGCAGCGGATGGTGCAAAAGCACGGGTTCGACGGCGCCGAGCTGCACCGGGTGCTGGCCCAGGCCGAACGCTATGACTGGATCATCCGCCTGATGGATGCCCAGGCCCCCACCACCACGCCGCCCACCGGCCCGACCGGCGCCTGGAATCGCTACCGCGCCAAGTTCATCACCCCGGACAACGTACAGAACGGCGTCAGCTTCTGGCGTGAGTACGAGAACGAGCTAAACCGCGCCCAGCAGATCTATGGGGTGCCGCCGGAGATCATCGTCGGCATCATAGGCGTAGAGACCCGCTGGGGCCGGGTGATGGGCAAGACCCGCATCCTGGACGCGTTGGCGACCCTGGCGTTCGACTACCCGCGCCGGGCCGAGTTCTTCACCAGCGAGCTGGAATCCTTCCTGGTGATGACCCGCGACGAGGGGATGGATCCCACCGAACCCAAGGGCTCCTACGCCGGCGCCATGGGCTACGGCCAGTTCATGCCCTCCAGCTTCCAGCGCTACGCGGTGGACTTCAACGGCAACGGCCACACCAACCTGTGGGATCCGGTGGATGCCATCGGCAGCGTGGCCAACTACTTCAAGGCCCACGGCTGGGAGAAGGGACAACCGGTGGCGGTGCGCGGTCAGGGCCAGCTGCCCGGCTACGAACACGGCTTCCAGACCCGCTACCCGGTCGCCTCCCTGCGCCGCGCCGGGCTGACTCCCGCCAGCCCCCTCGGCAACCACAGCGAGGCTAGCCTGCTGCGCCTGGATGTGGGCACCGGCTATCAGTACTGGTACGGCTTGCCCAACTTCTACACCATCACCCGCTACAACCACAGCACCCACTACGCCATGGCGGTGTGGCAGCTGGGGCTGGCGGTCAAGGATGCCCGCGGCGGCTACTGATCCGGCCGGATAAAAAAGGCGGCCCTCGGGGCCGCCTCGCCAATCATCCACACTGCGCCTTCGGGCGCAGTGTGCGTTTACAGCGCTCCCGCCTTCGCCAGACGATCCAGCTCGGCAAGCAGGGCGGCCGGCTCGACCCGACGGGTGTAATCGGCGTTGATGAAGTGGTAGAGCACGGTGCGGTCCTGGCCGATGATGTAGCTGGCCGGCACCGGCAGAGTGAAGCTCTCGTCGCCGTTGCTCGCCGGAATGTCGATGCCAAAGCCGGCATAGATGGGCCTGAGCGCCTCCGGCAGCTCGAACACCAGTCCCAGCGCTGCCGAGACCCGGTTGCCCTCATCGCTCAGCACTGTGATCGCCAGCCCGTTGGCGGTGAGGGTATCCTGCGCCGAACTGGGAGTTTCCGGCGTCATGCCGATGAGGTTCACGCCGCGCTCGCGCAGCGCCGGCAACACGGCGTTGAGCGCCTGCATCTCCATGTTGCAGTAGGGACACCAGCCACCGCGATAGACGTTGAGCAGCACAGGCCCCTCCGCCAGATAGTGGGAGAGCGGGCGCACCACCCCGTGCTGATCCGGCAGGGCGAAGTCGGGCATCCGCTCTCCGCGCCCCAGGGCGGCCTGCTCCAGCCCGCTTGCCTGCAGGCTGCGGGTCGCCTCCTCCATCAGGGCCAGTACCGGGGCCGGTACCTGGCGCTGCTTCTGCTCATCGTACGCTTTGATTTTTTGCTCGAGTGTGTGCATCATGACCATCCTTTTTGTAGTGGTCGCTACAATATCAAGCGGACCAAGCTCCATGGTCAAGTTGTTTTTTAGCGATCACTCCGAAATGACGTTTCACAAGGCAGGAATCGAGATGGCAAGACCCGCATCATTTGACAGAGAACAGGTACTGGAAATCGCCCTTAACGCCTTCTGGGATACCGGCTTCAGCAACACCGGCATTGCCGCGCTGGTCGAACGGATGGGACTCAAACCCAGCAGCCTGTACGGCGCCTTCAGCTCAAAGGAGGGGTTGTTCATGGAGGTGCTGCAGCGTTATTCGGCGCAGAGCCTGGCGCAGATCGAGCAGATCCTGGGTTCGGCAGCCTCCCCCCTGGCGGGCGTGCAGGCCCTGCTCGATGCAGTGGCCCGGGATGCCATCGCCAGCGAGGCGCACCGTGGCTGCCTGCTGGTCAACACCTTGCTGGAGATCGGCCGCCACCACCCGCTCATTCAGGAGACCGCCAGCAGCCACCTCGCCGAGGTCGAGCTGCGGGTCAGCGCAGCCCTGCGCCAGGCGCAGGCGGCAGGGGAGCTGGCCGCCGGGCGCGACGTCGACGCCACCGCCGCCTTGCTGATAACCATGGTGTGGGGATTGCGTGTGCTGGGCCGCACCCATCCGCCCGCCGCCAAGGTGAACGCCGTGCTGGCCCAGATGCAGGCCATCTTGTCTGCGGACGCGTGACGACCGCTCACCAGGCTCTGGGGGTCACTCGTTTTCCAGCAGCCAGCGCTTGAGCAGGGCGGCCAGCTGCTCCTGCTCGGCCTGGGTCAATGGCGCCAGCAGGCGCCGCTCGTTGGCCACGTGCCGCTCCACCGCCCGGTCAACCAACTCCCGACCCGCGTCGGTCAGGCAGACCAGCAGGCTGCGCCGATCGCTCGGGGCTGCCTGACGTTCCACCAAGCCCCGCTCTGCCAGTTTGTCGAGGCGGGCGGTCATGGCCCCCGAGCTCAACATGGCGGATTGATAGAGCACGGTCGGGGTGAGCGGTTCGCCGGCCCGGCGCAAGGTCGCCAGAATGTCGAAGTCGCTGCCGAGCAGGCCGCACTCCTTGAGCTCCTCGCTCACCTCCCGTCCGGCGATCGCCGCCATTCGCGCCACCCGTCCCAGCACGCCCATGGGAGAGCAGTCGAGATCCGGTCGCTGCCGGGCCCACTGGGCCAGCAGCAGGTCTACATGATCTGATTCCATCTTCGGCCACTTATCTTTTTATCGAGATACTTGATGGTAAACCAATTAGAGGCTAATTTATCTTTACTCAAAGATACTTTACAAAGAGGCAAGTACATGCCCATGCTGATCGCCCTGCTGGCCCCCCTGCTCTGGGGCAGCACCTATGCCGTCGTCAGCCTCTACCTGACCGACTACTCCCCCTACTGGGTGGCGGTATGGCGGGCGTTGCCAGCCGGCCTGCTCCTGTTGCTGGTGCACCCGCGCCTGCCCCCCCTGTCCTGGGGCAAGCAGAGCCTGCTGGCGTTTTGCAACATCGCCGCCTTCTTCGCCCTGCTGTTCGTGGCCGCCTTCCGGCTGCCCGGGGCCGTGGCGGGCACCTTGGGTGCCACCCTGCCGCTGATCTTGATGTTGCTGGCTTGGCTGCAGGATGGCGTCAGGCCGTCCCTGAAATGGCTGCTGCTGGGCCTGATGGGGCTGGGCGGGGTCTTGTTGCTGCTCAACCCTTCCGCCAATCTGGATCCTGTCGGCGTGACCTGCGCCCTGCTGGCCACCCTGCTCATCGGCCAGTCCAGCCGCTGGATGCGCCACTGGCCAGTCAGCGATCTGCTGGCGCTGACCGCCTGGCAACTGCTGCTGGGCGGCCTGATGCTGATCCCGCTCGCCTGGTGGCTGGCCGGTCCCATGCCGCAGCCGCAGCCGGCAAGCGCTCCCGGCCTGCTCTGGCTGATCCTGCTCAACACGGCGCTGGCCTACTGGGCATGGCTGTGGGGGCTCAAGCGCCACGGCCCGGAGGTGATGGGCATGCTGGCCCTCACCAACCCCATGGTGGCGGTCTCCTGCGGCGTGCTGATGGTGGGCGAGACGCTGGATGCTCGCCAATGGCTCGGCATCGGGGTGATCCTGGTCTCACTGTTTCTGATGAAGTTGCCTGCCCGCCCCTTCTTCAAGCGCTGGCAGGCCCGCCGGGCGTGCACCGGCCAGTGCGGCAAACCGTAAGCCGGCTCAAGGACAATACAAAAAGCGCAATAAAAAAGAGGAGCCATCAAGGCTCCTCTTTCACATTCCGCAGGGGGATGAGTCGAACTCAGACGCCGGCCTTGGCCAGAGCGGCGGAGACGATCTGCTGGGCTTCCTGCTGGATGAGGTCCAGGTGCGCCTCACCCTTGAAGCTCTCCATGTAGATCTTGTAGATGGATTCGGTACCGGAGGGGCGCGCCGCGAACCAGCCGTTCTCGGTTACAACCTTCAAACCGCCGATGGCGGCGTCGTTGCCCGGCGCCTTGGTCAGCTTGGCGACGATGGGCTCACCGGCCAGGGTGGAGGCTTCCACCAGTGCCGGGTCCAGCTTGGAGAGTACCGCCTTCTGCGCACTGTTGGCCGGCGCGTCGATGCGACGATAGCTGGAGCGACCGAATTTCGCCTCCAGCGCGTCGTAGTGGGCCTGCGGATCCTTGCCGGTCACTGCCAGAATTTCCGCTGCCAGCAGCGCCAGAATGAAGCCATCCTTGTCGGTGGTCCAGACGGTGCCGTCCTTGCGCAGGAAGGAGGCGCCCGCGCTCTCCTCGCCGCCAAAGCCGAACTCGCCGCTGTAGAGGCCATCCACAAACCACTTGAAGCCGACCGGCACCTCTTTGAGGGTGCGGCCAATCTCGCCGGCCACCCGGTCGATCATGGAGGAGGAGACCAGCGTCTTGCCGACGGCTGCATCGGCAGACCAGCCGGTGCGGTGGGTAAACAGATACTGGATTGCCACCGCCAAGTAGTGGTTCGGGTTCATCAGGCCGGACTTGGTGACGATGCCGTGACGGTCGTAGTCAGGGTCGTTGCCAAGGGCGATGTCGAACTTGTCCTTGAGCGCGATCAGGCTGGCCATGGCAAACGGGCTGGAGCAGTCCATCCGGATCTTGCCGTCTTTATCCAGGGTCATGAAGGAGAAGGTCGGGTCGACCTTGTAGTTCACCACCTCGATGTTCAGACCATAGGTTCTGGCGATGACGTCCCAGTAGGCGACGCCGGAGCCGCCCAGCGGATCGACACCGATCTTGATGCCAGCCTGCTTGATGGCCTCCATGTCCAGCACGTTCTTCAGGTCATCCACATAGGGAGTGATATAGTCGTGCAGGGCCACGAACGGGCTCTTGAGCGCCTCGGCGAACGGCATCCGTTTCACGCCGGCCAGACCCGCTTCCAGAATCGCGTTGGCGCGATCCTCCACCCACTTGGTGATCTCCCCTTCGGCGGGACCGCCGTGGGGCGGGTTGTATTTGAAGCCACCGTCTTCCGGCGGGTTGTGGGACGGGGTGATCACCACGCCGTCGGCGCGCGCGGCAGGCTTGCCGGCATTGTGGCGCAGAATGGCGTGAGAGATGACCGGGGTCGGCGTGAAGCCGAGGCCGGCCTGAATGCGGGTCTCGACGCCGTTGGCCGCCAGCACTTCGACTGCGCTGGCAAAGGCGGATTCAGACAGGGCGTGGGTATCCATGCCGACAAACAGCGGGCCCGTGATGCCGGCCTGCTGGCGATACTCCACCAGGGCCTGGGTCACCGCCAGGATGTGGGATTCTGTGAAGGCGTTGTGCAGGGCGCTGCCGCGGTGGCCGGAGGTACCGAAGGCAACCCGCTGCTCGGGACGACTCATGTCCGGCTTGTTGAGGTAGTAGGCGCTGACCAGACGGGGGATGTTGGTCAGGTCGCTCAAACGGGCCGGCTGACCGGCGTGGGAATGCTGTGCCATGGCGTTGTCCTTGCTTGATGGCGGCCTTGCCCGGCAAGGCCTGAGTCTGATGAACCGTTAGATTGCGCCGCACACCCGGGCAATCACCTCGTCGCCATACCCCATGCTGGCCATCAGCTGGGCCACCATGTTCTGTTTGCGACTGGTGTTGGTGTTGGTGATCACCCAGAACGGGGTTTGTGGCACCTGCTTGGGCTTGGTGGTGCTGCCGCTGGCGCGCAGGGCATCGGGATCCCGAGAGAAATAGACGCGCTTGCGCCCCTTGATTTCGGTGGCCTGGGTAAACCCGACCGGATCATCCCGGTAGAGGGTACTGAGCACCTGCATGAAGCGGTTGATGGACTTCTCTTCTTTTTGCAGCTCGCCGGAGTCGAGCAGCGTTTCCAGCCCCATGGCATCGGCCACGGTGGGCGACGGGGCCGCCGTCACCTCTGCTGCGACCGGCGAGGCCTGGCGGGCGGGCTGTTCCAGCAGGCGGCGCAGGATATCGGAGGCACTCTCACCGATGTGCCGGGTCTGGCTGGCGATATAGAAGTAGAGATCGTCATCAAGCTCGATGGTTTTCATAGGGATGCGCTGGACTCGTCGAAATTCGGATGCGGCGATTATACATAGGCAAACCCGGCAGCCCAAGCAAGGGGCGGACAGATGTGCATGAATCTCATCGAGAATA
Source organism: Aeromonas sp. A35_P (assembly GCF_002259925.1). Taxonomy (NCBI): domain Bacteria; kingdom Pseudomonadati; phylum Pseudomonadota; class Gammaproteobacteria; order Aeromonadales; family Aeromonadaceae; genus Aeromonas; species Aeromonas sp. A35_P. Next base: position 39,223 of record NZ_NEVB01000220.1, read on the forward strand.
CGGCATAATAGCGGCCCAAGTGTGTGATCCGTCGCACTGATAGCCGATCTGGCTGGCTTTTTTTAGGAAAAAAACCACATTTTTTTGCTCCGTGATGAGTGAAATCCTTTTCTTTCCAGTGCGTTAAATCATGGCTAGCAACGTACTCACGACCGACAAGGTGTCATTTTGCAACAAAACCCATTATTGAACTTCAAGGAGCAGGGCCAGGGCCAACCCGTCGTGCTGATCCACGGGCTGTTCGGCAGCCTGGACAACCTGGGCCTGCTGGCTCGCCCGCTGAGCGAACAATACCGGGTCATCAGCGTCGATCTGCGCAACCACGGCGCCTCCTTTCACTCCGATGAGATGAGCTACCCGGCCCAGGCCGCCGATCTGCTCGCCCTGCTCGATCAGCTGGGGCTTGAACAGGTGGCCATCGTGGGCCACTCCATGGGGGGCAAGGTGGCCATGCAGGTTGCCAAGCAGGCGCCGACCCGCGTAGCCAGGCTGGTGGTGGCCGACATAGCGCCGGTCGCCTACCCTCACGCCCGCCACCAGAACGTGTTTGCCGGCCTCAATGCCACGCTCGCGAGCCCTCCGCAAAGCCGCAGCGAGGCGGAAGCCATCCTGGCCAAGCACATCGAGATCGCCGGCGTGCGCCAGTTCCTGCTCAAGTCCTTCGCCAAGGTGGAGTCGGGTTGGGGCTGGCGTTTCAACGTGCCGGCCCTTGAGCGCAACTACGCCAACATCATGGGCTGGCCCGATCCACAGAGCCGTTTCGAGGGGCCTGCGCTCTTCATCAAGGGGGGCGATTCCGACTACATGCTGTCCGCGCATACCGAGACGGTGATGGCGCAATTCCCCGCCGCCAAGGCCCGGGTCATCGCCGGTACCGGTCACTGGCTGCACGCGGAAAAGCCGGTTTTGTTCAACAAGCTGGTTGTGGATTTCCTGTCGACAGGCGGTTAACAGTTTCAAATCCTTTGTGATATAGTGCGCCCGTCATAAGGAGTGTGCGCAATCCATGCTAAGTGAACATATCGACCTGATCGAGAGTCTGGGCCTGAAGTTATTCTTTGTGGCCATTTTCGTATTGATTGGCCTGGCCATTCAGGACGTGCTCAAACGCGGCAATGTGCCCCGTTTCGGCCGATTCATCGTCTGGTTGGTACTCTTCCTGGGTTGTGCAGGTTTTGTCGCCAAGGGGCTGATCGAACTGGGCTGGGAAGGCTCAGGCATCGGCTAACTTATTTCCATCTGTGATGTATGGCCAAACAGCAAACTGATCGAACAACACTGGATCTGTTCGCAAACGAGAAGCGCCCCGGCAGGCCAAAGACCAACCCACTCCCCCGCGAGACCCAGCTCAAGATCAACAAGCGCAACCAGCTCAAGCGCGATCGAGAGAACGGTTTGAAGCGGGTAGAGTTAAAGGTGGAGGCCGAATTGCTGGAGCGCCTGAACCAACTTGCGCTGCAACAGAACGTCAGCCGAGCCGAGCTGATCCAATCTATCCTGAAGCAACAGATTGAGTCTGCACATGCAGCAGGCATCGCAATCTGACCGTTAAGCATTAACACCAGATACGGGTAACTAAACACTATGGCTAGTGTAGGTCTGTTTTTCGGCAGCGATACCGGTAATACCGAAGCTGTCGCCAAGATGATCCAGAAAGAACTGGGCAAACAACTGATTGAAGTCCGTGACATTGCCAAGAGCAGCAAGGCCGACATCGACAGCTTCGATCTGCTGATGTTCGGTATCCCGACTTGGTACTATGGCGAAGCCCAGGCCGACTGGGACGACTTCTTCCCCGAGCTGGAAGAGATCGACTTCACCAACAAGCTGGTCGCCATCTTCGGATGCGGCGACCAGGAAGATTATGCCGAGTACTTCCTCGACGCCATGGGCACCCTGCGTGACATCGTCGAAGCCAAAGGCGCCATCGTCATCGGCCACTGGCCGACCGCCGGTTACGAGTTCGAAGCTTCCAAGGCGCTGGTGGACGACAAACACTTCGTGGGTCTGGGCATCGACGAAGATCGCCAACCCGAGATGACTGCCGAGCGCGTCAAGGGCTGGTGCAAACAGCTGCACGAAGAGATGTGCCTGGCCGAACTGGAGTGATCCACGCTTGCCAGCACCTCTGACAACAAGGGCCCCGCGGGGCCCTTGTTGTTTTTGGTCATGCGCTCTCGCCACCCCTGTGCTCGGGCTTGGCCCGCACATAGAGGATGCGCTTGACCTGGGCTACCAGCTCGCCCTGCCCATCCTGTACCGTCACCTCGAACTCGGGAAAGTGCTTGTCTCCCCCTTCAGTCGCCGCGACTATGGCGGCCAGCTTGCCGTCGGTGAGGGTGAATTCCGCCACCAGCTTGCCCTTGCCGGGCTTGATGTAGTTGATGCTGCCAGCCTTGTCCCAGACGTAGTAGCGGTTCCTGAAATAGCCCATCAGCATCAGCGGATAGATGGGATCCGTCATCGCAAACATGCTGCCGCCAAACTGGGTGCGGTTGGCGTTCTTGTTCCACCAGCGGGACTTGAGGGTGACCCGGCAGAAGCGAAAATCATCGCTCAATGTCTCTATCTTGATGCCCGCGCCCCAGAAGGGGGGCCAGGCGTTGAGGGCGCGGCGCACCCAGGCCGCGTTGTCAAAAAGCCAATCCATGGATCTCATCCGACCAGAGTGAAGAAGGTTACATTTTATCAACATTCGGCGGGTGAGCAAGCCGCCGTCACAATCCGCACAATTCGTGGATAGGCGGTCGATCGCGCTAAAGCCCTTGAATTACTGGGTTTATTTTTAGGTGAGCTACGACCTATAATGACAGGCCAAGCGAGTTCGTGGTTGCCATTACAGCGGCAGTCAATCAGAATAACCACACCTTCGAGAATGCGAATAAATAGAAATGGCAGACAACAACCAAGCGTTAAAAAAGGCCGGGCTCAAGATCACCTTGCCCCGTGTCAAGATCCTGGAAATCCTGCAACAGCCGGACTGCCAGCACACCAGTGCGGAAGATCTGTACAAACGACTGATCGACCAGGGTGAAGAGATTGGTCTCGCTACCGTCTACCGCGTTCTCAACCAGTTTGATGATGCCGGTATCGTCACCCGTCACCACTTCGAAGGGGGCAAGTCGGTGTTCGAGCTGGCCACCCAGGAACACCACGATCACCTGGTCTGCCTCGACTGCGGCAAGGTGATCGAGTTCTCCGACGAGGTGATCGAGCAGCGCCAGACCGAGATCGCCAAGAAGCACAATATCCGTCTGACCAATCACAGCCTCTATCTCTATGGCCACTGCGCTGCCGGCGACTGCAAGCACGACGATTGATTGGCAGAACCCGCGCAATAAAAAAGCCAGCATGATGCTGGCTTTTTTGTGTCCATATTCCGGACAAGAAAGGGCAGGGTCTCCCCTGCCCTCTTCTGTTATCAGGCCTCGGCCTTGCCCCACACGTCGCGCAGGGCCACGGTACGGTTGAACACCAGGTGCTCCGGGCTGGAGAGCTTGTTGTCGGCGCAGAAGTAACCTTCACGCTCGAACTGGTAAGCCTGCTCCGGCTTGGCATCCTTGAGGGAAGCTTCCACGCGGGCCCCCTCGATGATCACCAGGGATTCCGGATTCAGGGCCGCTTCGAAGTCCTCTTCGGCGCCCGGGTTCGGCACCTTGAACAGACGGTCGTAGAGGCGCACTTCGGCCGGCAGGGAGTGGGTGGCGCTGACCCAGTGGATAACCCCTTTCACCTTGCGACCATCGGCCGGATCCTTGCCCAGGGTCTCGGGGTCGTAAGAGCAGTAGATGCAGGTGATCTTGCCATCGGCATCCTTCTCGACCCGCTCGGCCTTGATGACATAGGCATTGCGCAGGCGCACTTCCTTGCCCAGCACCAGTCGCTTGAACTGCTTGTTGGCTTCTTCTTTGAAGTCCGCTTCATCGATGAAGATCTCGCGGGTGAAGGGAAGCGTGCGGGTACCCATCTCGGGATTGCTCGGGTGGGCCGGGGCTGTCAGCACTTCGTCGGCGGCCAGGTTTTCGATGACCACCTTGACCGGGTGCAGCACGGCCATGGCGCGCGGGGCATTCTCGTTGAGATCTTCGCGGATGCAGGCTTCCAGCATGCTCATCTCGACGATGTTGTCCTGCTTGGTGACGCCGATGCGCTTGCAGAACTCGCGGATGGAGGCCGGGGTGTAGCCGCGGCGGCGCAGACCGGAGACGGTCAGCATGCGCGGATCGTCCCAACCGTCCACGTGCTTCTCGGTCACCAGCAGGTTCAGCTTGCGCTTGGACATGACGGTGTACTCGAGGTTCAGACGAGAGAACTCGTACTGACGCGGGTGGCAGTCGATGGTGATGTTGTCCAGCACCCAGTCGTACAGGCGACGGTTGTCCTGGAACTCCAGCGTACAGATGGAGTGAGTGATCCCTTCCAGGGCGTCCGAGATGCAGTGAGTGAAGTCATACATCGGGTAGATGCACCACTTGTCACCGGTCTGGTGGTGGTGGGCAAACTTGATGCGATAGATGACGGGATCGCGCATCACCATGAAAGGGGAAGCCATGTCGATCTTGGCGCGCAGGCAGGCGGTGCCTTCGGCAAACTCGCCGTTCTTCATCTTCTCGAACAGGGCCAGGTTCTCTTCCACGCTGCGATCGCGGAACGGACTGTTCTTGCCCGGCGCGGTCAGGGTACCGCGGTATTCACGCATCTGCTCGGCAGAGAGCTCGTCCACGTAGGCCAGGCCCTTCTCGATGAGCTCGATGGCGTAGCCGTGCAGCTTGTCGAAATAGTCGGAGGAGTAGCAGATCTCGCCATTCCACTGGAAGCCGAGCCACTGCACGTCCTGCTTGATGGACTCAACGTACTCGATATCTTCTTTCACCGGGTTGGTGTCGTCGAAGCGCAGGTTGCACTGGCCCTGGTAGTCGCGGGCGATGCCGAAGTTCAGGCAGATGGACTTGGCGTGACCGATATGGAGATAACCGTTCGGCTCGGGCGGAAAACGGGTATGCACGCTCTTGTGCTTACCGCTGGCCAGATCTTCATCAATGATCTGACGAATAAAGTTAGTTGGGCTGTTCGCCTGACTCATGGCTCACCTCAAAAATGCGTCACTGGCGGAAGTTGTGCCGGCTGGCACCCTCATCCCCCCGCCGTCAAGCCGGATATGATCCCTCATTACGCGCCCTGTCTCAACCTGAATTTGCCCGTTTCGGGGTACTGGCGCCGCAAAACGCCCCGCACTGGTGGCCGGTTTGACTGACTGGCGAAAAAAAGACCCCGCACGAGGCGGGGTTCAAGGTGATGAAAAACAAAAACAGACAATACACACACACAACAAAGGCTCACACGCACAGTCAACCTTTCCCAAGCCCGATGGCCATCGTCCTTGGAAAAGGCGGGTCTTGCGACCCACCTTGCGTTATGGATTGAGGGCTATCAGTTCAGCTCGGTGACGCGGCTGGTGCGCTTGCCGTCGAAGCTGGTGGTACGCAGGTAGACCTTGCCATCCACGGTCGGCTTGGCGGCTGCGTCGTAGGCGCTCCAGCTCTTGCCATCCAGGCTGTACTGGATGGGCAGACCCGGCAGATCCACGTTCGCCTCAAGCTTGCCGTTCACCACCTTGGCGCCCGGTACGGAGAGGCGGTATTCCACCCCGGCCTGGTCCAGTTTCGGCAGCACGCGCTGGCCCAGCACGTTGGCAAACTGGTTCCACTCCTTGTTCAGAGTGGCTTTGTTGACGAACTTGGTGGTACCGGAGAACTCGCGGTTCTTCACGTAGTCCAGCTCGAAGCCACCCTTGTGCCAGGCGCGCTCGGCCACGGAGAAGATGCGCGGGTAGACCATGTACTCGTATTGCGCGTCGGTACGCACGGTTTCACTCCACTGCTGACCGGAGATCCCCTTGAACTTGACCGGATCCTGGTCACCCTTGGCCACGAAGGCATTGCCGTCGCGGTCAACCGAAGTCTCGGCGTTCTGCGGCAGGTTTTCCGGGGCGAAGGCGAACACCTTGCGGGTGTCGTTGAAACGGGTTGCCCAGTAGTAACCACGCTCGGCCGGGTGTACCTCGTTCGGGAAGTCGAAGTAGAGGTAATCCGGGTTGGAGAGCACGACGTCATACCCTTTGTGCGCCCACTTCATCGCTTCGTTGAAGCCACCCCAGTAGAGGGTTTCCCAGAAGTTGACCCGGGTCTTGTCGGTGGCGAAGTCCTTGGCACTGTTGGCGTACTTCAGACCATCTTCCCACGCCTGCAGGGTGGAGAAGCCGTGGCCCTTGACCATCTCGCTCACTTCCTTGGCAAAGAAGACCGGCAGCTCGGCCACGTCCTTGATCTTGCCCTCATCCACCATCTTCTGGCACATGGGGGACTTGCCGAACGGCTTGTCCTGCTTGCTGGAGTCGACGTTGCCCTTCCAGGCCACCAGATCTTCTTTCTTGGTGACGGCAGGATCCTGATAACCACCGCCCTGCATGATGTTCTTCGCCTCGTCACCACCGTAGTGCCAGGCAGTCAGCGGCTGGCCGGCGGCCTGGTGCATCTGGGCCACTTCATCCATCACCTTGGCCACGAAGGTGGCGGCTCCCGGCTGGCAGGGATTGATGAAGGACATCTTGTCGTAGAACTGAACCGAGGTGACGTTGGACGTATCGTTCGGGTCGGTCAGGCGGAACTGGTTCGCTTCGGCCTCTTTACCTTCAGCCATCAGACGCTTGTAACGCGCTTCCATGGAGACCACGGCGGCACGGGCGTGGGCCGGCATGTTGATCTCGGGGATCACGGTCACGCCGCGGGCCTTGGCATAGCGTACCAGGTCGATGTAGTCGGCCTTGCTGTAGAAACCGGAACCCTGGTTGTCGCTGGTCGGGCCTGAGCCCAGCTGCGGCATCAGGCACTTGGTTTCGGACTCGTCATGGCAACGCTGGCTGCCGACGTCGGTCAGCTCCGGCAGGCCCGGGATCTCCAGACGCCAGCCTTCATCGTTGGTCAGGCCAAGGTGCAGCACGTTGAGCTTCATGGCAGACATCTGATCCACCAGCTTCTTCAGGGTCTCGGGACTTCTGAAGTGACGGGCCACGTCGGTCTGCATGCCGCGGTATTCAAAACGCGGGGCATCCTCGACGGTCATCTGGCTCACCAGCTTGTCATTGACCCCCAGCAGGGAGATCAGGGACTGGGCACCCCAGAAAGCGCCGTCAACGTCGTGACCCTGCACCACAGTGCCCTTCTGGCCTATGGTCATGTCGTAGCCTTCGGCCTGCTTGAGCTTGCTGCCGAGCTTGATGGTCACTGGGTAGCCGGTGTCGGAGAGGGTAACACCCAGCTTGGTCAGTTGAGCCTTCAGAGCTTCGGCGCGATCGCTCGGCAGGTCCAGGGCATTGAGCTTGATGGTGGAGAAGTCGACCTGCGGGCCGGCTTTCACTACCTGCTTCATCGGGGTCGGCAGGATCTGGTTGTCGACCTTGCCAGCCGGCAGCAAGGTGCTGGTCTGGTTGGCGGCGAAACGGGTTTCGCTGTTCATCAGGATGTTGTTGTCATCCTTGGTGCGCTTCCAGCCATCGGCTGGCATCGGCTTCTCGTAGGTGGTGGCATCGTCGATGTTGCTCATGCTGGCCAGCACTTTCGGCTCGGCCCCTTCGCTGGCGACATACCAGTTCGGCATGATGTCAGATTCGAACAATACCCAGTACTCCACCACCAGCGGTACTTCGACCGTGGCATCTTTGGCAAAGCCCTGGAACTTCTCGGTCGGCGTCAAACGATAAAGGTCTCCGGTCAGGTGGGTGATGGTGAACTGGTCGTTGTCCACCCGCTGGATGCGACGGATGGAGGAGACATAGATGCTCCAATCCTTGGAGGTGACATCAGCACCGGTGTTGGTCAGGTGCAGCTTGGCAACGCCGCAGCTCGCCCACTCGGAGCCCAGCGCCTGGCAGTCGAGGCCGGCGCCGGCACCGTCGTTGGTGACGACTTCGTACTTGACGACGAGGTTGCTGGCGAGGGCGTCGACCACGGCTTGCTTGGCGGCATCGGCTGCCTGTACCTGGCTGACAAAAACGGTAGACATGGCAATGGCTAACAGAGAATGTTTCAAGTTCATAACTGCTGCTCTCATTTGAAGTAAAGGTTGGATTTTCTTGGCTTTTTTTATATTGGGCCCCGAGGCGGGGCCCTTAGTTATGTCAACAATGGACTTAGACTTGAGGCGAGCTTGGCGCCCGATTAACGCAGGGCCTTCATCTCACCGGCGATGATTTCGGCCAAGGGGCCCAGAATCACCTGCAGGTTCTGCTCACCGAGCTTGACCACACCGGCCGCGCCCAGGGCTTTGAGCTTGCGCTCGTCAACGATGCTGCGGTCTTTCAGGGTCAGACGCAGACGGGTGATGCAGGCATCGATGGTCACCAGGTTCTCCTGACCGCCCAGCACTTCCAGATACTGACGTGCCAGTTCGGTACGGTCGGTAGTCTGAGCCTGTGCCGGTACCGCTTCGTCATCTTCACGACCCGGAGTTTTCAGGTTGAACTTGACGATGACGGCGCGGAACACCACGTAGTAGAGACCGAAGAACACCAGGCCTTGTACCAGCAGCATGTACCAGTGGGTCGCCAGCGGGTTGCGGCTGGAGAGCACCATATCCACCAGACCGGCACTGAAGCCGAAGCCGGCAATCCACTGCATGGAGGCAGCGATGAACACGGACAGACCGGTCAACAGGGCGTGGATGACGTACAGCACCGGAGCCACGAACATGAAGGAGAACTCGAGCGGCTCGGTCACCCCGGTGAAGAAGGCGGCAAAGGCGGCTGCGATCATGATGGACGCAACTTTCTCTTTGTTCTCTTTCTTGGCGGAGTGGTAGATGGCCAGCGCAGCACCCGGCAGACCGAACATCATGATCGGGAAGAAGCCAGCCTGATACATGCCAGTCACACCCACGATGCCCTTGCCGGCATCGATGGAGGATTGGCCGCCCAAGAAGTTCGGGATGTCGTTGATGCCGGCCACGTCGAACCAGAACACGGAGTTCAGGGCGTGGTGCAGACCGACAGGGATCAACAGGCGGTTGAAGAAGGCGTAGATACCGGCGCCAGTGGAGCCCAGGCTGACGATGGATTCACCAAAGCTCACCAGACCACCGTAAATGACCGGCCAAACGGCCATCAGGATGAAGGAGACGACGATCATCACCACTGAGGTCACGATCGGCACCAAACGGCGGCCGGAGAAGAAGGCCAGCGCCTTGTGCAGTTCCACGCTGCTGAAGCGGTTGTAGAGCTCAGCGGCGATGACACCACACAGGATACCGACGAACTGGTTGCTGATCTTGGCAAAGGCAGCCGGAACCTGATCGGCCGGGATACCCTTGATCTGGGCAACGGCGCCCGGGCTCAGCAGCGTGGTCACCACCAGGAAACCGACCAGACCGGCCAGCGCGGCAGAACCGTCTTTGTCTTTGGACATACCATAGGCAACACCGACAGCGAACAGCACGGGCATGCTGTCGATGATGGCTGCGCCGGCCTTGATCAGGAACGCGGCGACAGGACTGCCACCACCCCAGCCATTCGGGTCAATCCAGTAGCCAATCCCCATCAGGATCGCGGCGGCAGGCAATACCGCTACCGGCACCATCAAGGCCCGGCCGATCTTTTGCAAATAACCGAGAATGTTCACGGTTCCTCTCCTTAGTTAATGTTTTTCTAGAAATTAAGTGCTTATCACGTTTGACGCATAAGCCATCAAGGCTTGATTGGCAGTCTAGGGCTTTTATTTCGCTGCGCAAATTAATAAACCTGCAATCGTGATCATTATCACCCAAACGAGATAAAGGTGGCGGATAGATGTGGCTTAGTTCGCAATCTTTATTTACGCTATAAAACAACTTAAATCCGTCCCGCTCTTCTTGCCGCCGACATCCCGGCCGCAACCCGTACAGAGGTATCTACAATGCGCCTGATCCCGTTGAAATCTGCCAGCCAAGTGGGGCTGTGGTCCGCCCGTTACATCGTTGACCGTATCAATGCGTTCAAACCCACTGCCGATCGCCCCTTCGTACTGGGCCTGCCCACTGGCGGCACTCCGCTCAACACCTACAAGCGCCTGATTGAACTACATAAAGCCGGTGAGGTGAGCTTCCAGAACGTGGTCACCTTCAACATGGACGAGTACGTCGGCCTGCCGGAAGACCACCCCGAGAGCTACCACAGCTTCATGCACAACAACTTCTTCAGCCACATCGACATTCGCCCCGAGAATATCAACATCCTCAACGGCAACGCGCCGGATCTGGTGGCCGAGTGCAAGCGCTACGAAGACAAAATCAAGTCCTACGGCAAGATCCACCTGTTCATGGGTGGCGTCGGCAACGACGGCCACATCGCATTCAACGAGCCGGCCTCATCCCTGGCCTCCCGCACCCGGGTCAAGACCCTGACCGAAGACACCCGCATCGCCAACTCCCGCTTCTTTGGCTGCGACATGGAGCAGGTGCCCAAGCTGGCGCTGACCGTGGGTGTCGGCACCTTGATGGATGCGGAAGAGATCATGATCCTGGTGACCGGTCACGGCAAGGCGCAGGCCCTGCAGGCCGCGGTGGAAGGCAGCGTCAACCATATGTGGACCATCTCCACCCTGCAGCTGCATCCGAAGGGAATGATGGTGTGTGACGAGCCCTCCACCATGGAGCTCAAGGTCAAGACTGTGCGCTACTTCCAGCAGCTCGAAGCCGCCAACATCGGCCGTCTGTAAGGAGTCACCATGTACGCATTGACCAACTGCACCCTCTACACCGGCAGCTGCGTGCTGACCGGTTACGGGGTGGTGATCGAGGGCGACCAGATTGTCGCCATCACCCACCAGGCCGAACTGCCGGCCGGCATCGAACAGATTGACCTCAAGGGGGCCAACCTCTGCCCCGGCTTCATCGACGTGCAGCTCAACGGCTGCGGCGGCGTCATGTTCAACGGCCACATCACCACCCAGACCCTGGCGACCATGCAGGCCGCCAATCTGAAATCCGGTACCACCAGCTTCCTGCCGACCCTGATCACCAGTCCGGATGCGGACATGAAGCAGGCCGTCGCCGTCACCCGCGACTACATGGCGGCGCACCCTAACGAAGTCCTTGGCGTACACCTGGAAGGCCCCTACACCAACCTCAAGCGCAAGGGGATCCACCCGGCCGAGCAGATCCGCCAGCCCGCCGACGAGATGATCGACTTCTTCTGCGCCAACGCGGATGCCATCGCCAAGATCACCCTGGCACCGGAGCGCAACAAGCCGGAGCACATCCGCCGGCTGGTGGAGGCCGGCATTCTGGTCTCAGCCGGCCACACCGCCGCCAATTACGATCAGGCCATGGCTGGATTCGACAGCGGCATTCGCTTCGCCACCCACCTCTACAACGCCATGACCCCGACCCTGAACGGCCGCGAGCCGGGTGTGGTGGGAGCCATCTATGATCGCAAGGATGTCTACGCCGGCGTCATCGTCGACGGCCATCACGTGCACTGGGCCAACGTGCGTCTCGCGCACAAGATGCTGGGGGAGCGGCTGGTGCTGGTCACCGACGCGACCGCGCCGGCGGGGGCACCGGAAGGCTTTGAGAAGTTTGATTTTTGTGGCGCAACCGTCTATTTCCGCGATGGTCAGTGCGTCGACGAGAATGGTACACTCGGCGGCTCTGCCCTCACCATGATCGAGGGGGTGGAAAATCTGGTCAAACAGGTCGGATTACCGCTCGATGAAGCACTGAGAATGGCCACCCTGTACCCTGCACGCGCCATTGGATGGGACTCACGTCTCGGTAGTATCCAGGTCGGAAAAATAGCCAACCTGACTGTCTTTGATCAGGCCTTCACGGTCTGCGGGACCGTGGTTAACGGACACTACACAACACAGTGACACTATGACTGGCGGACAAATAGCAAACGTAGATCTTATCAAGCAGGTCAACAGTGCAGCCGTGTATCGGCTCATCGACCTGCAGGGGCCCATCTCGCGGGTCAAAATTGCCGAGTTGAGTCAGCTGGCCCCGGCCAGCGTGACCAAGATCACCCGGCAACTGATCGAGCATGGCCTGATCAAGGAGACCTCGCCGCAAGCCTCCACCGGTGGACGGCGCGCCATCTCCCTGACCACCATCAAGCATCGCTTCCAGTTTGTGTCCGCCAAGCTGGGTCGCGGCTACCTGCAGCTGAGTCTCTATGATCTCGACGGCAAGGAGCTCGACCAGCATGTAACCCAGGTGACCGAGATCGAGCAACAGCCGGTGGTCGACATGCTGCTGCGGGAGATCGGTGCCTTCATCGACTCCCAGCAGGATCGCAGCCGCAACCTCATCAGCATCGCGCTGACCATGCCGGGCCTGGTCAATCCGGAATCGGGCATGGTCATCTACACCCCCAAGTACCAGATCCGCAATCTGGCGCTGGCCAAGCTGTTGGAAAACCACTTCAACCTGCCCTGCTACGTGGGCAACGACACCCGCTCGCTGGCACTGGCCGAGCACTTCTTCGGCGAGTCCCGCGACTGCATGGACTCCATTCTGGTGAGCGTCCATCAGGGGGCGGGCTCGGGTATCATCACCAAGGGCAAGGTATTCCTCGGCCAGAACCGCAACGTCGGCGAGATCGGCCACATCCAGGTCGAGCCGCTCGGCAAGCGCTGCCACTGCGGCAACTTTGGTTGTCTGGAGACCATCGCCTCCAACGAGGCCATCGTCGACAAGGTGAAGGAGCTCATCAGCCGCGGCCACCTGAGCTCGCTGCAGGAGAAGCACATCACCATCCAGGAGGTGTGCAAGGCAGCCATGGCCGGTGACGAGCTGGCCCGCAGCGTGATCGAGAACGTGGGTGAGCATCTGGGGCGGGCGGTGGCCATCACGGTCAACCTGTTCAACCCGCAGAAGGTGCTGATCGCCGGCGAAATCACCGCCGCCGAAGAGATCCTGTTCCCGGCCATCCGCCGCTGCGTGGAGCACCAGTCCCTGCCAAGCTTCCATCGTGGCCTGCCCATCGTGAAGGCGCGCTTCCAGAACCAGCCCACCGTCGGCGGTTTCGCGCTGGTGAAGCGGGCCCTGCTGGAAGGGGATCTGCTGCAGATCATCATGGAGCAGAAGTAAGGCCCCGGCCTTGCGAGAAAAAAACGGCAGCCAGTGGCTGCCGTTTTTTTATTGGTCGCTTTCGCCGGTTCACCCCGCCCGGCACGGCTTGAACAGATCCAGCGCGCCGTTGTAGACCTGGGTCTGCACATCCATGATCCCCAGCATGGCGCGGGGCAACAGGTTGTCGTGCCGCTCAACCTTTCTGGCCCATTCACCCCGCCCGGCACGGCTTGAACAGATCCAGCGCGCCGTTGTAGACCTGGGTCTGCACATCCATGATCCCCAGCATGGAGTGGAACAGGTTGTCATGGGAGAAGCGCTTGCCGGCCGCCTCCTGCTGCAGACAATCCAGATCTAGCTTGCGATCCGCCTGCAACTGGGGGGAGAACCAGGTCATCAGCGGCACCCGGGTCTGATCGTCCGGCGCGAACTTGTAGGGGGTGCCGTGCAGGTAGAGCCCCATGGCGCCCAGAGATTCGCCGTGATCCGACAGATAGACCAGCCCCACGTTGTAATCCTTCTCCAGCGTCTTGAGCTTGTCGATGAGACGGGCCACCACCTTGTCTGTGTAACGGATGGTGTTGTCATAGGTGTTGACCAGCTCTTCATTGGTGCAGTTCTCGATGTCGCTGCGCGGGCAGTCCGGCACGAAGGTCCGTTCACTGGCGGGATAGCGGCGATAGTAGGTCGGGCCGTGGCTGCCCATCAGGTGGAAGGCCACCAGCTTGTTGCCCTTCATCTGCGCGATCTGCCGATCCAGCCCCTCCAGCATCACCTCGTCGTAGCAGGATCCCTTCTGGCAGTACTGGGGAAAATCCTTGGCCTCGATCTCGATGGTGGGCACGTTCTTGCACACTCCCTTGCAGCCGCCGTCGTTCTCCTTCCACAGCACGGAGACACCGGCGTGCTGCAGCACATCCAGCATGCCGTCACGGGACTCGGCCAGGGTATCGTCATAGCCGCGCCGCGTCAGGTTGGAGAACATGCAGGGCACCGAGACCGCGGTGGCGGTGCCGCAGGAGCGCACGTTGCGAAACGAGACCATGCCCGCTTCCCTCGCGGTGAAGCTGTTGGTGGCCTTGCCGTAACCGTTGAGGGAGTAGTTCTGGCTGCGCGCCGTCTCCCCCACCACCAGGAACATCAGGGTCGGCTTGCTGCCCTGCCCCACCACCCTGGCGTCCGTGCCCAGCTGCTGATACGGGATCGGGGTGGCGAACAGGATGTCGGTGGCGTAACGATAGAGGCCGTGCACGTAGTTGGCGGGCACTATCTCCTTGCCGAGGGACTTGTTGTTGCGCCCGACCGAGGCGTAATCCTGGTAATAGAGGGCGGCCACCCCCACCAGAAACAACAAGGAGAGGACGATGGAGCCGAGCCGCAGGCCCAGCCCCTTGTACCAGGGACGGGGATATTCAATCTTCACCCACAGCAGGGCCAAGGCCGGCAGCAGGCCGGTCAGCGCGAACCAGAGCAACACGGAACCATTGAGGTAGGAGGCTGCCTCCCCGCTGTTGGTCTCGACGATGTTCTGCACCATGCTCACGTCGAAGATGACCCCGTATTTCAGCATGGCGTAGCTGACCACGGATCCCATCAGGATCAGCAGCACAAAGAAGGGCTTGAGCAGATAGCGAAAGGTAAAGGGCAGGAACACCGCGTTGAGCGCGGCCAGCAGCACGAAGGGGATCGAGACGACGAAGCCCGTCTTGACGTGTTCCAGCTTGGTAAGAATGGTGTAGAAGTGGAGGAAAATGGGCCAGTTGAAGAGCAGTGCAAACAGCAGCACCAACAACAGATTCACCTTCATCACACCCAAGGTGATACGCATAACGATACTCCGACAAACCAGACAAGACAGGGGGCCTGGCAACAGCCCCTCTTTGGATCTTCCGCGCCGGCGCCCTCTTCCCGAGGTGCAGACCGGCCGTGGGCGCGAGGGCCCCGGGACGCAGGCAGGGTAGAAAACCAAACTTAAGGGAGAATTAAGGCGGGGCCTGTTCTGGCCGAAAGGCGGGTCTATGCGGGTTATACGGATGAAAAAAAACGGCAGCCAAGGCTGCCGTTTCGAGGAATATTGCCGACCTGATTACAGGGTGGCGGCAACTTCGTCGGAGATGGAACCGTTGTGGTACACCTCCTGCACATCGTCCAGATCTTCCAGCATGTCGATGAGGCGCATCAGTTTCGGCGCGGTCTCGGCATCCAGCTCCGCTTCGGTGGAGGGGATCATGGTCACTTCGGCGCTCTCGGGCTTGAAGCCGGCGGCTTCCAGACCGTCCAGCACGGTGCCGAAGTCGTTCGGGGTGGTGTACACCTCGATGGTGCCATCTTCTTCGGTCACCACGTCGTCGGCACCCGCTTCCAGGGCGGCGTCCATCAGGGCATCTTCATCGGCGCCCACGAAGGTCAGTACACCCTTCTTGGTGAACAGGTAGGCCACGGAGCCATCGGTACCCAGGTTGCCGCCGCACTTGCTGAAGGCGTGACGCACTTCGGCCACGGTGCGGTTGCGGTTGTCGGTCAGGCACTCCACCATGACGGCGGAGCCGGCCGGGCCGTAACCTTCGTAGACGATGGTTTCGAGCTGCTCGCCGTCACCACCGCCGGCCCCACGGGCGATGGCACGGTTGATGGTGTCACGGGTCATGTTGCTGGTCAGGGCCGCCGCCACCGCCGCACGCAGGCGCGGGTTGTTGGCAGGATCCGCATCACCGAGACGCGCGGAGGTGGTGATTTCGCGGATCAGCTTGGTGAAGATCTTGCCGCGCTTGGCGTCTTGCGCCGCCTTGCGGTGTTTGATGTTGGCCCATTTACTGTGACCTGCCATAGGGACTCTCCGTTATAGTTTGAAATTTCAGTAACACAGGTTGCGACTACCCGGGGAAACGGGAAAGGCCGCATTGCTGCGGCCCTGGTTGCCGATAAAGGCTTATTCGTCACCCTTGACGGTGGTCGCAATCGCCAGCTCGCCCAGCTGGGTCGGGTTGGCAAAACTGGGGGCGTCGGTCATCAGACAGGCGGCCGCCGTGGTTTTCGGGAAGGCAATCACGTCCCGAATGTTCTCGGTACCGGTCAGCAGCATGCTGAGGCGGTCCAGACCGAAGGCCAGACCGGCGTGCGGCGGGGTACCGTACTTCAGGGCATCCAGCAGGAAGCCGAACTTCAGGCGCTGCTCGGCCGGGGTGATCCCCAGGATGTCGAACACGGTGGCCTGCATCTCGCTGTTGTGGATACGGACAGAACCGCCACCCACTTCGTAGCCGTTGATCACCATGTCGTAGGCGTTGGCGTAAGCGCCTACCGGGTTGGCTTTCAGCTGCTCCGGGCTCAGGCCGCTCGGCGCGGTGAAGGGGTGGTGCATGGCAGCCAGACCGCCTTCGCCATCTTCCTCGAACATCGGGAAGTCGATGACCCACAGCGGCTTCCAGCTGTTCTCCAGCAGGCCCAGATCGCGGCCCACTTTCAGACGCAGGGCGCCCATGGCATCGCACACCACTTTCTTGGAGTCGGCGCCGAAGAAGATGATGTCGCCGTCAGCTGCGCCGGTGCGGGCCAGGATCTCGCGCACGATGGCGTCGGAGAGGAACTTGGCCACCGGGGATTGTACCCCTTCGATGCCGTTGGCCGCTTCGTTGACCTTCATCCAGGCCAGGCCCTTGGCACCGTAGATGCCGACGAACTTGGTGTACTCGTCGATCTGCTTGCGAGAGAGCTCCGCGCCGCCCGGTACTTTCAGGGCGGCCACACGGCCTTTCGGATCGTTGGCGGGGCCGGCGAACACGGCGAATTCGACCGCGGTCAGCAGATCTGCCACATCCACCAGCTCCATCGGCAGACGCAGGTCCGGCTTGTCGGAGCCGTAGCGACGCATGGCTTCGTCGAAGGTCATGATCGGGAAGTCGCCCAGATCCACGTTCAGGATGTGCAGCCACAGTTTGCGGATCATCTCTTCCATGATTTCACGCACTTGCGGCGCGGTCATGAAGGAGGTCTCCACGTCGATCTGGGTGAATTCCGGCTGGCGGTCGGCACGCAGGTCTTCGTCGCGGAAGCACTTGACGATCTGGTAGTAACGGTCGAAGCCGGACATCATCAGCAGCTGTTTGAACAGCTGCGGGGACTGCGGCAGGGCGTAGAACTTGCCCTTGTGCACGCGGCTCGGCACCAGGTAGTCACGAGCCCCTTCCGGGGTGGCCTTGGTCAGCATCGGGGTCTCGATGTCGAGGAAGCCGTGCTCGTCCATGAAGCGGCGCACGAAGGCGCTGGCCTTGGCGCGGGTCTTCAGGTACTTGGCCATCTCGGGGCGACGCAAGTCCAGGTAGCGATACTTGAGGCTCACCTCTTCGCTGTTGACCTGGTTGAAGTCCAGCGGCAGCGGCTCGGCACGGTTGATTATGGTCAGCTCGTGGGCAAACACCTCGATGGCGCCGGTGGCCATGTCGCTGTTGCGCTGGGAGTCGGGACGGGTGCGCACCACGCCGGAGACCTGAATGCAGAACTCGCCGCGCAGTTCGGAGGCTAGGGCGAAGGCGTCCGGCTTGTCCGGATCGAAGAACACCTGGACGATGCCCTCGCGGTCACGCATATCGATAAAGATGAGGCCGCCCAGATCGCGACGACGATGGACCCAACCGCACAATGTAATGGTCTGCCCTGCATGGGCCTCATTGACCTGTCCGCAATAGATAGAGCGCATGGACTTCTTCCTTCGAAATTGTAGAGAGACGGTTAACCTGGGTCGCCGGGCACGACTGGCAAGCACCGTCTGTCTCACAGCTGGCCAGATCCTGCTTCTTGCCCGGTTTGAAATCTGTCTCGTACCGTCCGACCGCCGGGATCGGACACCTGCCGCCGATATCGGCTCGACCAGAGGCGGCTGACAAGCGGCCGGGTTGTCGGGCGGAGGGCATCGGCAAGCGATTGTTGTTTGGCCGCATCATGGCCGCTGCCGTCGTCACAATATGCGTACAGCGGCGTGAGTCACAACAAATTGGCAAACAAAAGGGCTGGCATTATAGAGGAAAACCCCCATTTGGGTAAAATGGCCAGCAGCCTCCTTTGCCCTGTTTTTTACATCCCGGGGCAAAAAAAGGGGAAAATCGAGACAAACCCGCAGACAGGATCCCTCATGAGCCTCTTTTTGGGCCTGCCACAATGGTCACATCCGGCCTGGCCCGGTCACTTGCTGGGGGTGGGCGCCAAGCCCGCCGAGCACCTCGCCCACTATGCCCGGGTCTTCAACACAGTGGAAGGCAATACCACCTTCTACGCCTCGCCGACCCCCGACACGGTCCGGCGCTGGGCCGATGCGGTGCCAGCTGGCTTTCGTTTCAGCTTCAAGTTTCCGCAGGCCATCAGCCACCAGAGCGATCTGGTGAGCGCCGACAAGCAAGTGTGCGACTTCATCCGCCTGCTGGCCCCCCTGCATGACAAGCTGGGGTTGCTCAAGCTGCAGCTGCCTGCCCGCTTTGGACCCGAAGGGCTGCCCCGCCTGCAGGCCTTCTTCGAGCGCCTGCCGGGGGAGTTTCGCTACGCCCTCGAGGTGCGCCACCCCGATTTCTTCGCCAAGGGCGAGGCGGAACGGCAGCTGAACCGGCTGCTGATGGAGAGAGGCATCAACCGCATCATGCTCGACAGCCGGCCGCTCTTCTCGGTGCCCGCCACCTCGGCGGCCATGATCGATGCCCAGGGCAAGAAGCCGAGGCTGCCGGTGCACCTGCTGGCCACCGCCGATGCCCCCGTGGTACGGCTCATCGGCCTGCCACATCCCGAGGACAACCACCCCTTCCTGCCAGGCTGGCTCCCTCACTGGCGTCAGTGGCTGGCAGAGGGAAAAGATCTCTACCTCTTTCTACATACTGCCGACAACGCCCAAGCTCCCGAACTGGCCCGTCAGGTGGCTCGCCTGCTGGGGCAGGAGATGGCCCCTTGGCCGGGGGAAAACGATCGCGCGCGCCAGGGCGTGCTGCCCTTTTGAGCGGCGCTTTCACCGCCCCCGCTGCGGCGCGAAAAAAAGCCGTTTTTTTCTGATCTGACGGGGCTTGGCGTCAAGACAAACGGCTGCCTTTCCTCTACACTAGCGCCCCATGCAAGGACCCGGTCTGCCCGCCCATCGCACTTGATTGCAGGCGAGCATCCGGCTCCGGTAACAGGGCCCCGACGCCCCTTGACGACAACCGCTTGTCGCCCAGGGCGCAGCCCATCAAAAGGACCAGGATGATGGTCCATTGCGAACGGAAGCGGCCCGATGGATCTCAAGGCCCGCCACCCCGTTCGTGAACCGGTGACGACACGACCCGGATGGGTGTCACCCAACGATTCAATTGAACAAAACAGTCGGTTCGCGCACCGGCTGTCAGGTTGCGCCAGCATGCACGATCAGATTTTTGCCGCCCCCATCGCCCGATTGGGGGATTTTTGCTTTGACGAACAGGTCGTCGATGTCTTTCCCGACATGATCCAGCGCTCGGTGCCGGGTTACAGCAACATCATCTCCGCCATCGGCATGATGGCCGCCCGCTACGCCCAGCCCGAGAGCCGACTCTACGATCTCGGCTGCTCCCTGGGTGCCGCCACCCAGGCGATGCGTCGCCATGTTGCCCAGCCCGGCTGCCGCATCACGGCGGTGGATCTCTCCCACCCCATGATAGAGCGGGCCCGCGCCCACCTTTCAGGCTTCAAGTCCGAGGTGCCGGTGGAGCTCATCGAGGCGGACATCTGCGACATCGAGATTGAGAACGCCTCCGTGGTGGTGCTCAACTTCACCCTGCAGTTCGTCGCGCCCGAGCAACGGGCCGCCCTCATCCAGCGCATCTTTGACGGCCTGCGCCCGGGCGGGATCCTGATCCTCAGCGAGAAGTTCCGCTTCGAGGACGAGCAGGTCAACGAGCTGCTCATCGACCTGCATCTCGACTTCAAGCGCGCCAACGGTTACAGCGAGCTGGAGATCAGCCAGAAACGCACCGCCCTTGAGAACGTGATGCGCACCGACAGCCTGCCGGTACATCAGGCCCGTCTGCGAGAGGCCGGCTTCGTCCATCAGGATCTCTGGTTCCAGTGCTTCAACTTCGGCTCCATGATCGCCATCAAATCGAGCGAGCCTGCCCAGCCATGATCGACTTTGCCAACTTCTATCAACTGATCGCCAAGAACCGGCTGAGCCACTGGCTGCACACCCTGCCCGCCCAGCTGCACGCCTGGCAACACGACAACCAGCACGGCGATCTGCCACGCTGGAACCGTGCCCTCAACAAGCTGCCGCAGGTGGCCCCCGGCCACGTCGAGCTGACCAGCCGGGTCGAAATCGGCTCGGCCGAGAGCCTCGGCGAAGGGGAACGCAAGAAGGTGGAGAGCCTGCTGCGCCACTTCATGCCCTGGCGCAAGGGCCCGTTCACGGTGCACGGCATCCACATCGACACCGAGTGGCGCTCCGACTGGAAGTGGGATCGGGTGCTGCCCCACATCAGCCCGCTTGCCGGCCGCTACGTGCTGGACGTGGGCTGCGGCAGCGGCTACCACCTCTGGCGCATGGTGGGTGAAGGGGCCAAGCTGGCGGTCGGCATCGATCCGAGCCCGCTGTTCCTGTGCCAGTTCGAGGCCATTCGCCACTTCGCGGGCAACGACCAGCGCGCCCACCTGCTGCCGCTCGGCATTCAGGAGCTGCCGGAGCTGCGGGCATTTGACACCGTCTTCTCCATGGGGGTGCTCTATCACCGCAAATCCCCCATCGAGCACATCGAGCAGCTGCGCAACCAGCTCAAGGACGACGGTGAGCTGGTGCTGGAGACCCTGGTGATCGACGGCGGCGTCAACGACGTGCTGATGCCCACCGATCGCTACGGCAAGATGCGCAACGTCTGGTTCATTCCTTCCAGCGCGGCGCTCAAGCTGTGGGTCGAGCGCTGCGGGTTCACCGATGTACGGATCGTTGACGAGAATATGACCAGCACGGACGAACAGCGTCGTACCGACTGGATGATTAATGAATCCCTGAGTGATTATCTGGATCCAGCCAATCCGGCACTCACGGTAGAAGGACACCCGGCACCCAAACGTGCCGTACTGATTGCCAGAAAGGCCAAAGACTAGCCGATGGCCGCGGTGGAAGTTACACTGACCCAATTCCAGGAAGCACAGTTAAATGAATGACATGAAAAGCAAATTAAAAGGAATGACCCTGCTCTCCCTGCTCAGTCTCGGCGGGTGTGTCACGATGGAAAAAGCGCCCCCGGTACCTACCCTGACGCTGGCCGAGCTTCGCAACGAGATCAATCTGAGCGAGCAGCGCCTGCAAACATCCATGGAACAGCAACAGAAGCAGTATGTGCAACAACAGCACCTGCTGGTTCAGCTCAACACTGATGTCAACAACATGAAAGAGTCCGTGAACAAAGTCGGCAGCAAGCTGGAACACCTGCCGCCCGAGCCGCCCAAACCCATGGCGATCCCGACCGAGAAGTGCCAGGCGCCGAGCCAGGGTCACACCGTCGACGGCAAGCTGCTGGTCGGCGAGGCGGAGTGGATCTGGGTTGACGCGGCCAACGACGCCTTCCAGGCACGGGTCGATACCGGTGCCACTACCTCCTCCATCAGCGCCCAGGACATCACCATCTTCGAGCGCAACGGCAAGAACTGGGTGCGTTTCTTCCTGAGCCATCAGGAGATGGACGACAAGATCCAGATTGAAGCGCCGCTGGTGCGCCACGTGCGGGTGCGTCAGGCCTCCGCCGACGATCTGGACCGCCGCCCTGTGGTACGCCTGGCGGTACGCATCGGCGACATGACCGAGAAGGCCGAATTTACCCTGAAAGATCGCAGCGACATGGCCTTCCCCGTGCTGCTTGGTCGTGAATTCCTGAAAGACATCGCCGTGGTTGATGTGGCCCGCGAATATATCCAACCAAAACCCAAGCTCAAGGATGTGAAATAATCCATGGTTTCCCGTAAGCCGTTCTATTTGCTGGTTGCCCTGCTGTACATTGTCGGCTTGGGGATAACGTTCTATCACCACATCGCGCTGGACGTACCGCTCACGCCGGGTGAAAAACGCCAGATCTGGTCCATCGAAGCCAAGCTGGAGTTCGAGGCCACCGGCGAGCCGGTGATCGCCTCCCTGGCCATTCCGGGCACCCAGCCCGGCTTCACCCTGATGAACGAGAACGCTGCGAGCCCGGGTTACGGCCTCTCCTTCGTCGAGAAGGATGGCGATGCCCGTGCCGAGTGGTCCATCCGCACCGCCTCCGGCCGCCAGGAGCTCTACTACCGCGTCGACATGATGGCCGATGCCCACGCCAAGCCGGCTGCCAACCCGCAGCCGCCGGCCATCGAGAAGCAGATAGAAAGCGAGCCCTACGCTACCGCCATGCAGCAGATCCTGGAGCGTGCCCAGGAGCGTTCCGCCGACGGCTACACCCTGACTCGCGAGATCATCAAGGAGATCGAGAAGCAGGAGCAAAACGCCGAGCTGCTGAAGAAGCACAAGAGCCGTGCCAACCTGATCGCCGAGCTGCTCAACAACGCCGACGTACCGGCCCGTGTCGTCCATGCCCTGAGTCTGGAAGATGGTCGCCGTCGTCAGGAGCTGGTGGATTACCTGCAGGTGTTCAACAGCCCGACCGACTACAAGCTGTTCAACCCGCAAACCGGTGAACAGGGTCGCCCGGCCAACCTGCTGCTGTGGGAGTACAACTCCGGCGCCCTGCTGGATGTGACCGGTGGCCACAACTCCAAGGTAAGCTTCTCGATGATCGCGCAGGAGCAACCGGTGAGCGTGGCGCTGGCCCAGAAGTTTGAAAAATCGGAGATGATGAACTTCTCCATCCACAGCCTGCCGCTGGAAGAGCAGACCCTGTTCAAGGGCCTGCTGCTGATCCCCATCGGCGTGCTGATGGTGGTGTTCCTGCGGGTCATCGTCGGTATCAAGACCTCGGGTACCTTCATGCCGGTGCTGATCGCGGTCGCCTTCATCCAGACCCAGCTGATCACCGGTCTGGTGGGCTTCCTGCTCATCGTCGGCACGGGTCTGGTGATCCGCTCCTACCTGTCGCGGCTCAACCTGCTGCTGGTGGCGCGGATATCGGCCATCATCATCATGGTGATCTCGATGATCGGCATCTTCTCGGCGTTCGCCTTCAAGCTGGGGCTGACCGACGGCATGAAGATCACCTTCTTCCCGATGATCATCCTCTCCTGGACCATCGAGCGGATGTCCATCCTGTGGGAAGAAGAGGGTCCGAAAGAGGTGTTCCGCCAGGGCGGCGGCTCCCTGCTGGTGGCCATCATCGCCTACCTGGCCATGGACAACGAACTGATCCGCCACCTCACCTTCAACTTCCTCGGTCTGCAGCTGGTGCTGATGGCGACCGTGCTGTTGATGGGTAACTACACCGGCTACAAGCTGAGCGAGCTCAAGCGCTTCAAGCCGCTGGTGGACGAGATGCGCTCCGGTGCCACCCCGGGTAAGGACAAGTAACAGATGTGGTTCTGGGAAAAGTACACCACCCCGTGGAGCCTGTCTCAGTCAGGCATCCTCGGCATGAACAAGCGCAACCACTCCTACATCAGCCGCTATAATCCGCGCAGCCTCTATCCGCTGGTGGATGACAAGCTGCAGACCAAGCGCATCGCGCTGGATGCGGGAGTAACGGTGCCGGAACTGATCGGCACCATCCGTGCCCAGCACGACGTGAGTCGCATCACCGAGCTGGTGAAGGATTGGCCGGGCTTCTGCATCAAGCCGGCGCGCGGTTCCGGCGGCAAGGGGATCCTGGTGATCCTGCGCCAGGAGGACGGCCTCTTCTACAAGCCGAACGGCAGCGCCAGCAACGGCCAGGATCTGGAGCGTCATGTATCCAACATCCTGGCAGGGCTCTACTCATTGGGCGGCAAGCCCGACGTGGCGCTGGTGGAAGGGCTCATCAACTTCGATGACGTGTTCGACGGCTACTCGTTTGAAGGGGTCCCCGATTCGCGGGTGATCATCTTCAAGGGCTTCCCTGTGATGGCCATGATGCGCCTCTCCACCGCCGCCTCCGACGGCAAGGCGAACCTGCACCAGGGCGCCGTGGGGGTGGGTCTGTGCCTGCGCACCGGCCGCGCCCTGCGGGCGGTACAGTTTGGTTCACCCATCCGCCACCATCCGGACACCGGCCTCGATCTGTACGATCTCAAGGTGCCCCACTGGGACACCTTGCTGACTCTGGCGGCCTCCTGCTACGAGATGTCGGGCCTCGGCTACATCGGGACCGACATGGTACTGGACAAGTTCCGCGGCCCCATGCTGCTGGAACTCAACGCCCGTCCGGGCCTTGCCATCCAGATCGCCAACGGCCGCGGCCTGGTGCCCAACCTCAAGACCATCGAGAAGCTGGGCCAGGTGAAGATGAACGTGGAGCAGCGGGTCAACTTCGCCAAGGATCACTTCGGTATCTTTGACGAGTAGTCCGGAGATGGATGACAAAAGCGCGCCAAAGGGCGCGCTTTTTTATGCCTGCTCTTTACTGGCCTTTAGCAACGGCAGAGCGGCTGAAGAGTCATTCGAAAAATGGCCATAAAAAAACCGATGCCTGGGCATCGGTTTTTCACTATCCGGTGTACCGACCCGATTACAGGGAAGCGGCGTTCTCGGACAGGTACTTGGCAACGCCGTCCGGAGAGGCGGTCATGCCTTTTTTGCCTTTCTCCCACTGAGCCGGGCACACTTCGCCGTGCTCTTCGTGGAACTGCAGGGCGTCGACCATGCGCAGCATCTCGTCGATGTTGCGGCCCAGCGGCAGATCGTTGACAACCTGGTGACGAACGACACCGTTCTTGTCGATCAGGAAGGAGCCACGGAATGCCACGCCGGCTTCCGGATGTTCAACGTCATAGGCTTTGCAGATCTCGTGCTTGATGTCGGCAACCAGCGGGTACTTGACCGGGCCGATGCCGCCGTCTTCGATCTTGGTGTTGCGCCAGGCGTTGTGGGAGAACTCGGAATCGATGGAAACACCGATCACTTCCACGCCACGCTTGTTGAACTCTTCCAGACGGTGATCGAAGGCAATCAGCTCGGAGGGGCAGACGAAGGTGAAATCGAGCGGATAGAAGAACAGGACGGCTGCCTTGCCCTTGATGTGGGATGCCAGGTTGAAGGAGTCAACGATCTGGCCATTGCCCAGAACGGCAGCAGCGGTGAAATCGGGTGCGGGACGGCCTACCAATACCATATTCAATTCCTCTTTATGTGAAGTGAACAATCCTGTCAGGATTGGGCTACCTAGAGCCAAGTCCGTCTAATTAAAGCGACAAACTATAACCCCGATGGTAGATTAGTTAAATCAAATTAAATAGATAGCATTAATCGGGTTTTCCTATGCAACGTTGGCCCAGCCTGAAACAGCTGCAATATCTGGTCGCTCTCGACGAGCACAAGAACTTCAACCGCGCCGCCAAGGCCTGTCATGTCAGCCAGTCGACCCTGAGTACCGGGATCCAGACCCTGGAGGACATGATGAACCTGCAACTGGTGGAGCGGGACCACAAGAGCTTCATTATGACCCCGGTCGGCATGGAAATCGTCGAGCGGGCTCGCAATTTGCTCTCCGATGCGCGGGATCTGATGGAACTCGGCCAGCATCAGGGAGGCGTCATGCACGGCACGGTGCGCCTCGGCTGCATTCCCACCATAGCCCCCTTCCTGCTCAGCAAGCTGCTGCAAGAGTGTGGCAAGACCTATCCTGAGCTGGAATTGTTGCTGCGTGAAGACACCACCACCAACCTGCTCAAACAGCTGGAACAGGGCCAGCTCGACCTGCTGATCCTGGCGCTGCCGGTGGAGATCGGTGGCTTTCACTGCAAGACGGTCGGCCAGGATCCCTTCCACATGGTGATGCCTGCCAGCATGGCGGCCAGCCTGCACACCCCGTTCGACTACAAGGAGCTGCCCAACCAGAGCATCTTCCTGCTGGAGCGGGAGCACTGCCTCACCGAACACGCGGTGAGCGCCTGCCGGCTGCGGGACAAGAGCAAGATCAACCCGTTTGCCGCCACCAGCCTGCACACCCTGGTGCAGATGGTGGGCGCCGGGCTCGGAACCACCTTCCTGCCGCAGATGGCCATCGATGCAGGCATCCTCGACAACACGGATCTGGTGGCCATTCCGCTGCCGGGGGAGCACCCCTACCGCGAGATCGGGCTGGTGTGGCGCCCCAGCACCACCCGGGTGCAGACCTTCTACAAGCTGGCGGAGCTGCTCGCCCCACTCATCGACAACAAGGGCTGAAGCTCACTCCCATAAAAACGCCGGCATTTGCCGGCGTTGTTGTCATGGGCGCAAAGCCTCTCTTGCTCAGTGGCTGGCCGGTGGCCCGAAGATGCGGGTGTAAGAGGTCAGGGTCCGTACGCTCACATTCTGCGGATTGCCGTTTTCGTCGTAGAGCCCCAGCGCTCCGCTCTGCTTGTCGTGACCCAGCAACTGATGGGCACTCAGGTTGCTGAGCGCATCGCTGTCCGCTTTCCACTCCCAGCGCTGACCCAGGCTCAGGCTGCAACTCTGCAGCTGGCCGAGGTTGTTGCCGTCCAGGCAGCGGCGGGTATCCTGCGCACTGACGTAACGGCCGTACTGGTCATAGATGAAGGACTGGGCGGCCGAGGTCTCGTCACAGGTCACCGCGCTCAGACCGTGGTTGGCATCCGCGCTCAGGCAGCGGTTGTCAAAGCCCCCCAGTTGCAGGTTGACCGGGCGACCACCGGTAAACACCGGGTGGTTCCAGTCCACCTTGAAGCTGGTGGATGCCGTCACCCGTCTGCGCTTGTCGGTATCCTCGAAGCCCTGGAAGGAGACATGGGCCCCCACCACGTAGTAGTGCTTGTAGATGCCGGTGTAGATGGGGCGGATGTTGACCGAGGAGTCGATCTTGAACTCGGTGCTGCCCGTCTCGTCCGCCGCGGCCTTGTAGATGACGTCCAGATTCGGCACGAAGCCCTTGTAGCTGAGCGGCTGGATGCGGTTGTGATCCACGTCGTAGCCCATGCCCCAGACGGTGGCCGTCTTGGAGGAGAGCAGGGACTCCGCGGTCGCGTATTGATCGCGCACCCAGCTGAAACTCACCTTCTGGGCGCTCGGCGTCGAGCGTTCGACCCGGTAATCCTGGGTGTTGTAGGCGAGCTGGCGCTGCTGGCTGAACTTGGCCGAGGCCTCCAGCTTGGCCTTGGGCCCATCCTTGTTCACCTCGACCCCGCCGGTGACCCCCACCTCGAAGCCCGAGATCTCGCGATGCTCGTACTTGCTGTTGAGGTTGGTCGGCAGGCTCTTGAGCACCGCCGCCTTGGTGTTGAACGCCTCGATGCTGAAGCGGTAATCCTGGGCGATGGCGTCGGTGGCATAGTCGCGGGCCCAGCCATCCAGCAGCAGGTAGTCCGCGATGTTCTCGCTCCAGCTGAGATCCTCGTTGAGCTGGATGCCGGCACCGGCCGACTCTTCGTCCAGCGAGATCCGCACTATCTTGGCATCCGGCGTGGCGGAGCCGGTGTTGCCAAATTGCAGGGAGCGCTCCAGGTTGACCCGGTAGACCAGCGAGATGTTC
Organism: Aeromonas sp. A35_P; assembly: GCF_002259925.1. Lineage (NCBI taxonomy): Bacteria > Pseudomonadati > Pseudomonadota > Gammaproteobacteria > Aeromonadales > Aeromonadaceae > Aeromonas > Aeromonas sp. A35_P. Next base: position 66,888 of record NZ_NEVB01000220.1, read on the forward strand.
GGCGAATCGCAGAACAACCGATCGCCCCGGCTCCAGGTGCGCGAGCGCGGGAAGGTGCACTCGGCATCGCTGATCTTGCGGTTGACGTTGAGGTAGAAGGCCACGTGGGGCAGACCGGCCTCGGCGGCAGGTGGCTGGGTCAGCGAGCGCTTGTGGCGCTTGCCCTGCCCTTCCAGGCTGTCGACCCGCTCCATCACCTGATAGAAGGCCGGGTCATCGATGCCCCCCAGCGGGGTGAACAGCAACTCCCCCTTGTAGCCGGACACCAGTACCCAGTCGGCATCAAAAGAGATGCCGGCCAGCTGCTCCATGGCCTTTCTGGCCTGCTGCCGCTCGGCCTTGTCGGTGACGGCGCTGAAATCGATGAACAGGCGCTCGCCCCGTTCCAGCACCCGCTCGCGCAGCTGATCCCGGGTCATCAGCGACGTCGCCCCCTGCCCCTTCAACCAGACGTCGGCATTGAGGTAAATCAGCCCCTGTTCGGATTGCAGGCTGGCCAGCATGGCGGTGCCCTGGTCGGTACGCTCGCCAATATCTTCGGCCTGCACGCTGCCTGCCAACAAGGCCAGTGCGAGCAGACTGAGAGCGGGAGCTTACGTGATGAATTTGCGTGGTTTTTTGTTTTTCATTGTTATCTCCTTGTCGAATCACGCCAAGCTATTTAAACAGCGAACAAATATGGCATAACCATATTATTCACGGTTATATTTCTTGGCGTTATTCTGCTTGTCTGTCATGACATTCATTATTTTCGCCGTGAATTAACAGCGGTGTGGCGAAGGTATTTATGGTTGACAGAACAAGGATCGCGAGGCGATCTAAGGTGGACGATTCGGCATGCGCCGATGCTATTACACGGGAGTCGCACTCTGATGTCGATCATCCCTCAAGGCTGCCTGACTGCGCCTTGAACCTCGCATGGTACCCATTGGCTTGAACGTAGCGCTCATCGGCCTGAACGATGGCGCAACCGCCAGATGCCGCAGGCATCCTGGTGCGAGGAAACACTCACTGCTATGGACCGGATATCATGGGGCGGCCCTCCTCTGTCTGGTGATATTGTCAGCCAATGCCAGTCATTGACCGAATATTATTATGTGAACCAGTTGCGAGAATATACCCAGAGGTATCTTGTTGTTGGCCGTCATATTGGCGGTGAAAATGGCGGGATCCCTTGCCATTTATTTCATGGCATCATCATAACGAATTAGCCTTGAGACAGACCGTGACACAGATCACGAGGTGACGTCAACAA
>NZ_NEVB01000221.1:0-23943 GCF_002259925.1 Aeromonas sp. A35_P
CAATTCGGTCTCATTTTTTCGAGCTTGCCGTCGATGAAGCCAGTCACCACCACCCCCGCCGCCATCCACCTTGCCCTGCTGGTCAACATGCTCTCCATGGGCAGCATGATGATGGTGATGCCCCTTGGGCCGGATCTGGTCATCAGCCTCGGCATGCAGCCGGAACAGACCGGCTACTTCAGCGGCGGCGCCACCCTGGGGGCAGCCCTGATGGGGCTCATCGCCGCCCCCTGGCTCGATCGGGTCAACCGCAAGCCCGCCCTGCTGGTGCTGCTCACCCTGCGTTTTCTGCTGCTGATGGCCTGCGCCCTGGTGCAAAACACCCAGCAGCTGCTGGTGCTGTTTGTCCTGTCCGGCTGTGTGGCCGGCCCCCTCGCCGCCATCTTGATGGCAGCCGTGCTGGATCTGGTGCCGCCTGCCGAGCGGGGCCGCCGTCTGGCCTACGTGGGCATGGCGTTCTCGCTGGCCGCCATTTTGGTGGTGCCCATCGCCCTGGTGCTGGCCCAGTGGTTTGGCTGGCAGAGTCCCTTCCTGCTGTTTGGTGCCAGCGGCCTGCTGCTGGCGCTGCTGAGCAGCCGCCTGCTGCCCTCCTTGCCGGTCAGCCGCGCCCCTCACGGCAGCGGCCTGCGCCAGTTGCTGGCCTCCCCGCTTTGCCAGGGGGCCCTGTTGATCCTCTGCCTGCAGATGTTCGGTCACTTCCTGCTGATCCCGCACTTTGCCAACTACTTCCAGTTCAACCTCGCCTTCCCGCGCGAGCAGATCGCCGCCCTCTACCTGTGCGGCGGCCTCGCCAGCATGGCCACCATGCGGCTGTGTGGCGGCTGGATTGATCAGGGCCGGGCCCAGGCTGCCATCCTGATCACCAGCCTGCTGCTGGCGCTGATCACTTTGCTCGGTTTTGCCATGCCGGTCGGCGTGCCCGTCTACCTGCTGTTCACCTTCTTCATGGCGCTGAGCTCGGCCCGATCCAGTTCGACCCTCGCCATCACCGCCTCCATCCCGGCCCCTCATCAACGCGCCGCCTTCATGTCTTTTCAGGGCACTGTCACCAATGTGGCGGCCGGGCTTGGCAGCCTGCTCTCCGCCAGGTTGCTGGTGTCGGATCAGAGCGGCGCCCTGCACGGCTTTGCTGGGCTCGCCTGGATCAATATCGGCTGCGGTCTGCTGGCCTGCGGCGGTGTCTGGCTCCTGCTCAAGGGGCTGGCACAGACAAGGAACAACAATAACCCCGAGTCTGGCCCCGCCAGACAAGGAAGTCAGTGAGCCACCGGCCCCAGAGCCGGACCCCATAACCTCTGTTTTATTCATGGAGTTTTGACTATGCAGTTGCAGCCCGGCGTCTTTCGCCTGAACCCCATCCTGCTCTCCCTCGGTCTTATCGCCCTGCCGGGCCTGGCCCAGGCCGAGGCGCCCAAAGCCAACAAGACCCTGGTGGTCACCGCCACCCAGACCAAGCACACCGAGCTCTCCGCGCCGGCCAGCTTATCCGTGGTGACCCGCGCCGATCTGGACAAGATGAACGCCAACAATATCGGCGAAGCGCTCAAGCACGTGCCGGGCGTCAACGTCATCGGCACCAACCCCACCGGCCGCAGCGAGATCAAGATCCGCGGCATGGGCGGCGACTACACCCTGCTGCTGATCAACGGCAAGCGGGTGAACGCTCGCGAGACCCTGGGCAGTTCGTTTGGCAATGACTTCGACTTGAGCTCCATCCCCATGGCTGCCATCGAGCGCATCGAGGTGATCCGCGGTCCCGTCTCCTCCCTCTATGGCGCCGACGCCCTCGGTGGCGTGGTCAACGTGATCCTGCGCCAGGCCAAGGAGCAGACCGAGGCCGCCTTCGGCTACACCCACACCATGCCTACCAAGGGTGATGGCGGTGATGCCAATCGTGGCAACGCCTTCGTCTCCGGCGCCCTGATCGACAACAAACTGCTCGGCAGCCTGGTGGTGGAAGGCTATCAGCGCGACCGCTGGCACAGCGATCAGTCCAACAACAAGGACGCCGATGCGCTGGAGAAACGGGAAGTGGTCAACATGCTCTCCAGCCTGAAGTGGCTGGTCAGCGACAACCAGGACGTGGAGTTCGATCTGGGCTACAACCAGAACGACATGGACAGCTACTTCAACAACGAGCCCCGTGCCCCCACCGCCCCGGCCACTCCGCACAACGTGCAAAAACTCGATCGGCTGAGCCTGGGGGTCACCCACAACGGCCGTTGGGAGCACTTCGACAGCCGGGCTCGCTACTACTTCGAGCAGACCGATCTGATGGATGACTCCCAGCTCAACGGCGGCGCGGCCGACGTCACCCAGACCAACCACACGGTCGACGGCCAGCTGAGCGGCTACCTCGGGGATCACCTGCTGACTTCCGGCGCAGAATTCCGCAAGACCGAGCTGGAGCACAGCCGCAGCATCACCAACGGCAGCGTGGATGCGAGCCAGAGCGCCCTCTACCTGCAAGACGAGTTCGGCTTTGGCGATCTGGCGCTGACCCTCTCCGGTCGTCTGGATCACCACGAGACCTATGGCAACGAGTTCAGCCCGCGCGCCTATGCGCTCTACAAGCTGAGCGACGAGTGGGTGATCAAGGGCGGCGCCGGCAAGGCGTTCAAGGCCCCGACCCTGGCCCAGTCCAGCGAAGGCTTCGCCACCACCGCCTGCCGCGGCGCCTGCAAGGTGATCGGCAACCCGGATCTCAAACCGGAAACCGCCGTCAGCTACGAGCTCGGCACCGCCTATGAAGCCGATCGCTTTGGCGCCGGCCTCACCGGCTTCCACAACGACATCGAGGATCTGATCCAGAGCGATCAGTGGGGCCCGGGCTACCGTCCAACCGTCATGACCTACCTCAACGTCAAGAAGGCCCGGGTCAAGGGGCTTGAGCTGACCGGCTGGGTCGATGTGATGGACGACGTCAAGCTGACCGGCAACTGGACCATGCTGGACTCCGAAGACAAGAGCACCGGCGACGATCTGGCCAAGACCCCGGATCACACCGGCAACCTGAGCCTGGATTGGCAAGCCACCGAGATCGTCAGCACCAACCTGGCCTGGCAGTACGTGGGCAGCCAGTTCATCAAGGTGCCGATGCACAACTCCCAGGCGCTCAAGTCCGACAGCTACCAGACCCTGGACGTCAACACCAAGTGGAAGGTGACCCCGGCGCTCGACTTCAAGCTGGGCATCACCAACCTCACCAACACCAAGCGTGACCAGGTCGCCACCGACGCCGACTTCATTCTGGAAGGTCGTACCGTCTACGCCGGCGTGGATTACAAGCTGTAAGGCCCGCAGGGGGAGTCCGTCAGGGCTCCCCTCTTTCTGCTGTTATTGCCTCGACATGAAGGAGTAGCCGGGTGCAGAGACACCAAACACACCTGTTCTGGCTGGGAGTGATCCTCCTGTTCCTGCTGATCTGTCTGTCACTGGCCACTGGCGCCGGTGTCTATGGTGGCCGCGAGGTCGCCGGTTTTCTGCTAGGCGATCCCGCCCTCGTGGCCGATGAAAAACTCGCCATGATAGTTCACACCCTGCGTCTACCCCGCACCCTGTGTGCCCTGGTGGTGGGCGTCTCTCTTGCGCTGGCGGCCTCCATGCTGCAAAGCGCCACCCGCAATCCGCTGGCCGAACCCGGCCTGCTCGGGGTCAACGCCGGCGCCGTGTTCGCCCTGGTGATCGGCCTCACCTATTTTGGCGTCGAATCCGCCTACGGTTACCTACTCTGGTCCGGCATGGGGGCCCTGCTCGGCAACCTCATCGTGCTCGGTCTCGGCCTGATGGTGGGGCGCTCCAACCCCCTCAAGCTCATCCTGGTGGGGGTCGCCCTCTCCGCCACCTTCGGCGGCCTCTCCAACTTCCTGCTGCTCTCCAACCAGGTGGTGCTGGAGCAGTTCCGCTTCTGGAATCTGGGGTCGCTGGCCGCCTCGGATCTCGATGCGGTGCTCACCGTGATGCCCTTTGCCCTGCTCGGCCTGCTGCTGACCCTGGCGCTCTGTCGTCAGCTCACCCTGATGCAGATGGGGGACAGCCAGGCGCTGGCGCTCGGCATCCGGCCGACCCGGGTGCGCATCGGCGTACTGCTGGCCGCCACCCTGTTTACCGCCTGTGCCATCGCCATCGCCGGCCCCATCGGCTTCGTCGGTTTTCTCGCCGCCTACTGCGCCCGTCTGGTGGAGCCGGTACGCCTCGCCATCCAGGTGCGCTTCTCCGCCCTGTTCGGGGTGCTGTTTCTGCTCGGAGCCGACATCCTGGCACGCTGGCTGATCCAGCCGTTCGAGCTGCCCAACGGGGTGATCCTGGCGCTGATCGGTGCCCCCGTGCTCATCCTGGTGGTGCGCAGCGGCGGTTTCCGCGCCCTGCTGGCCGTCAAATAAGGTTGCCTGCCTCATGAACAATTCCATCCATCCCTCCCTCACCACGGCGCTTCCCACCGGCACCGTCTGTCTGCGCGTTGGCAGCCGTACCCTGTTGCTGCACCGCCGCGCCTGGCTGATCACCCTCGGGCTCCTGGTGGCCCTGGTGCTGCTCTCCCTGCTGGCACTGACCCTGGGCTCCGGCAAGCTCACCATGCTGGGGGTGATCCAGACCCTGCTTGGCGAGGGCAACCGGCTGAGCGAGGTGACCGTCTTCAAGATCCGGCTGCCGCGCATCGTCGCCGTGCTGGTGGCCGGCGCGGCCATGGGCCTCTCCGGCTGCCTGGTGCAGACCCTCATTCGCAACCGCCTCGCCACCCCGGACATGATCGGGGTCAACGAGGGGGCCTCCTTGGCCATCATCGTCTTCTCCCTCTACCTGACCCTCGGCAGCTGGCCCTGGTGGGCCGCGCCGCTGGGCGCCCTGTTTGCCGCCGCCGTGCTCTATGCCCTGTGCAACAAGCCGGGGGAGCAGGGCTACCTGTTCGTGGTGATCGGCATCGGCGTCTCCGAGCTGATGAACGCCATCGGCCAGTTCGTGATGTCCACCCAGTCGCTGGTGCACCTCACCAGCCTCTACCTGTGGAACATGGGCAACTTCGTCGGCCAGGGCTACAGTACTGTGCTGCCGGTGGGGATCCTGATCCTGCTGGTCTGCCCCTGGATTATCTATCTCTCCCGGGCCCTCGGCGTACTGCGTCTGGGCCCCGTCACCGCCCAGAGTCTGGGGGTGAACGTCAACCGGGTGCAGCTCGGCGTGCTGGCCCAGGCCATCGTCGTCGCGGCGCTCGGCACCGCCATCGGCGGCCCGGTGGTGTTCATCGCCATGGCGGCCCCGGTGCTCGCCTCCTGGCTCAGCCGGGATCGCATCGTGCCGCTGTGGATTGCCGCCCTGTGCGGCGCCCTGCTGCTGCTGGCCAGCGACACCCTGGTGCGGGTGCTGGCCAGCCCCCACGAGGTGGCCACCGGCATCATGACCCGTATTCTCGGCGGCCTGCTGCTGCTGTTCATCCTGCTCAAAGACCGCCAGAAGGCCGACTGACGATGCCATTCATCCATTTTCAAGACAGACCGAGGGCCGCCTGATGACGCTCACCATCAATCACCTGCAATTTGGCTATCAGCACAAGCCCGTCTTCAACGACATCTCCTTCACCATTCCCCAGGGCAAGCTGGTGGGGATCGTCGGCCCCAACGGCGGCGGCAAGTCCACCCTGCTCAAACTGCTGGCAGGCCAGGAGCAGCAGCAGGCCGGCGAGATCCTGCTCAAGGGCAAGCCGCTGGCCAGCTACGGCAAGAAGGCGCTGGCCCGCGAGCTCGCCTACCTGCCCCAGCGCCCGCTGGTGCCCGCCGGCATCCAGGTCGAGCAGCTGGTACAGTACGGCCGCCATCCCCATCAGGGCTGGTTCAATCAGTGGAGCGAGGAGGATGCCCGCATGGTGCGCTGGGCCTGCGAGCGGATGCAGCTGGGTGACATTCTGCAGCAGAGCGCCAGCTCTCTCTCCGGCGGTCAGGCCCAGCGGGTGTGGCTCGCCATGGTGCTGGCCCAGGATGCGGACATCATACTGCTGGATGAACCCACCAGCGCGCTGGACATCGGTCACCAGACCGAGGTGATGGAGGCCATCCACCAGATCACCGCCGAGGGCAAGACGGTGCTCATCGTCATCCATGATCTCGCCACCGCCGCCCGCTACTGCGACGAGCTGATCGCGCTGGGGGATGGTGGCATCCAGGCCATGGGGCCGGCCCGCGAGGTGGTGACCAAGCCCCTCATCGACCGCCTCTACCAGACCGACGTGGACATACTGCACGCCCCCGGCGACGGCGCCCCCATCATAGTGCCGCGCCGCAGACCGCACGCCTTTGCCATGAAGCAGCCGGCCTGAGCCCCATAAAAAAACCGCCGAGAGGCGGTTTTTTATGTTTGCAGCTCGGCGCACCGCCACTCACAACAGCAGGCTGGTGAGCCCCCCGCCAGGCAGTGTCTGCCAGTAGAGCGTGCAGCGCCAACCGGCGGGCAACTCTGGAGTCAGCCCGCCCACCAGTTCGAGGGTGAGGGTCTGCTCCGTCATGGTCAGCCAGCGGGCATCGAGAAAGTCAAAATAGCGCCCCACCCTGGGGTAGAGCGCCTTGAACAGGCTCTCCTTGGCCGAAAAGATCAAGGTGAGCGCCTCAGCCCTGCTCAGGCCGACGACGTGGGCAGCGGCCGCCAGCCGGGCCCACTCCTCCCCGCTGGCAATCCCGGGCCAGAGCTCGCTTGCCTGCCCCTCTGACAGCCAGCCCTCCAGATCCAGCCCCATCCCCGCCTGACCCGGGCGAACCGCACACAGCGCCATGCCGCGCCCCTGCAACAGGCTGTGGCTGATGCTGCCCTCAAACCCCGCAGGCCAGCAGGGTTCGCGGGCGTTGCCGATGGCCACGGGGTGCTCCGCGAGGTGGAAGGAGCGCAGGGCTTCGCGGGCCGCGAGACGCCCCGCCAAAAACTCCCCCAGCCGCTTGGGGGCCGCGCGCTGCAAGCTGGCGGGCAGCACCATGCCGGCCGCGTCGTAGCAGGCCGGGGTGAAGGCGGCGGGGTCAAAGCAGATCCGTTGCAGCGCCAGATGCGCCGCGCCGGGCAGCGGCAGGCTGTCGGCCTGCACGATAAAGCGGTCCAGTGAGCAGGCTGGCGCGGTGGCAATCAACATCACGAAGAGCCCTTGGTGGATGAGCCAACATGGTAGCAAATTGCTCCCTCCACACACCACAAACACAAATGACAATTCTTATCATTTGAATTTATGGTAGCATGAGTTCGCCCGTTTGGGACCCAGTGTTCCACTGATTTCACCAAGAAGGATGTAACGATGAAGATCTCCTCTCCCCTGGCTGCCGTGCTGATGCTGGCCAGCCTGGTCGGCTTCCAGGCACAGGCCGGCAGCGAGACCCGTCAGGTGACCGATGCCGACGGCAAGACCCAGGTCGTACCGGCCCAGCCCAAGCGGGTGGTGGTACTGAGCGAAATCGATCTGGACAGCGCCCTGACCCTGGGGCTGCAACCGGTCGGCACCGTCAATGGCCGCGGCCAGTCCACCCTGCCCCGCTACCTGCTGCAACAGGCGGGCAAGGAGATCGCCGTGGTCGGCGATCTGGACAACCCCAACCTGGAGAAGCTGATCGATCTGGAACCGGATCTCATCCTCACCGGCCAGACCAAGCCCGAGCTGCTGACCCTGCTCAAGGAGATCGCCCCCACCGTGGTTACCGGCAACTGGGGTGACTCCTGGAAGGAGATCTTCAATCGCAGCGCCCACGTGCTGAACCGGGACGCCGAAGCCAAGACCTTCCTCGCCCAGTATGATGCCCGCCTGCAGCAAGCCCGCAGCAAGCTCGCCAAGCATCAGGGCGAACGCCTGAGCATAGTGCGCTGGAACCCCAAGGGCCCGAGCTACATGCACAGCGGCACCTTCGCCAGCAGCGTGGTGGAAGAGATGGGGCTGACCCGGCCGACCCACCAGATCGGTGACAAGACCCCCCACTCCCCGGCCCTGAGCCTCGAATCCCTCAACCTGCTGGACGGCGACTGGCTGGTGATCGGCACCCTCAGCGCCAGCGGCGATGCGGTGGATGCCATGAAGCAGGCCGAGCAGACCCCGGCCTTCCAGCAGCTCGGCGCCATCAAGAGCAAGCGCTTCGGCGCCGTGGACGGGTCGCTCTGGACCTCCACCGGCGGCCCCCAGGCGGCCCTCAAGGTGATCGACGACGTCGAGCTGCTGCTGGCCAAACCCGATGCGGCCCCCATTATCCAATAAACCCGCGTGATCAGCGCCCACAAAGAAGCCCGCATATGCGGGCTTCTTTTTTTATCCATGGCTTTTAACGTCCAACTTATTCCGGCAAGGGCAGCGCCTTTCTGTCCAGTTTGCCACTGCCGGTCTTGGGCAGGGCATCCAGCAGCATGAGCCGCGCCGGCACCATGTAGTGCGGCAGCGTCGCCTGCAGCCCCTTGCGCAGGGCGAGGCGATTAAGGGTCACCCCGCTTTTTGCCTCCACATAGCCCACCAGCATGGCCTCGTCCCCCTCGCCCACCAGACGCACCGCCGCCTCCTGCACCCCGGCCTGGCGGCGCAGTCCCGCTTCCACCTCGCCGAGCTCGATGCGAAAACCGCGTAGCTTGACCTGATCGTCGCGCCGCCCCAGATAGAGGAAGCGGTCCGCCCCCAGCCGACGCACCCGATCGCCGGTACGATAGAGGCGATGGGTGGCAAGGCGCAGGAAGGCGGCGCGGGTCAAGGCCGGCTTGCGCCAGTACCCCTCGCACAGGGCCGGGCTCTCGATGCAGAGCTCGCCGCACACCCCCTCCGCCACCGGCTGCCCCGCCTCGTCCAGCACCCAGTGCCGATAGCCAGGCAGGCTGTGGCTGATGGTGATCTGGCCATCAGTCGGTGGCCAGCGCACCTCGCTCACCAGCGACCAGACGGTGGCCTCGGTCGGCCCGTAGCAGTTCCATAGCCGCCGGGTGCGGGCACAGAGCTGCTCGGCCAATCCCAAATCCAGCGCCTCACCACCGCACAGGGCGGTGAGGGTATTGCGCCCCTGCCAACCAGCCTTGAGCAGCATGCGCCAGCAGGCCGGGGTGGCCTGCAGCCAGTTGATGGAGGGGTCAGCCTCGAGCAACGCCTGCATCCCCAGCGGATCCTTGTTGTGCTCGCCGCCGGCCACCGTCAGCCGGCCACCGCCCCAGAGCGGCCCCAGCATCTCCAGCAGGGAGATGTCGAAGGCCGGGGTGGTGATGAAGAGCCAGTGGCAGTTCGGTGAGAGCCCGAGCCGCTCGCGGATCCCGTCGAGGAAGCAGAGCAGGGCCCGCCGGCTGATGACCACCCCCTTGGGCTCACCGGTGGAGCCCGAGGTGAACATCATGTAGGCAGCCAGGGCATCATCCACCTGGGGCCAGGAAACGGGCCCTGCCGCTGCGGGCCCGTCGAGGGTGCGCAGCGGACAACCGAAGGCGGGAGCCGGCCTGTCGCCGTCGCAGAGCACCGCCGAGAGGCGCGCCTGACGGGAGATCCCCTGCAGCCGCTCCACCGGAAAGTCCGGCTCAAGGGGTACGAAGGTGAGGCCGAGCCGCAGGCAGGCCAGCAGACTGGCCACCAGATCCGGGCTGCGGGAGAGATAGAGGCCGACCCGCTCCCCCACCGCCAGCCCCTGCAAGCGGGCGGCAATCCGGGCCACCCTGGCATTGAGCGCGCCGTAGCTGAGCCACTGCTCATCTGAGCCGCCCTCACGGATCCCCTCCCCACCCATGCGAATGGCGGGGGCCAGCGGGGTAGCAGCGAGGCAAGCCGCCAGCCGCGCACCCAGGTTGGCCGCCCCCTCACGGGGGGCGGGCCGGGTTTGTACGAGCGGAGCCTTATGCTTGATGGTCATCGTCATAGCGCGGCCTCCGTTTGGCGCACCAGCCAGTGCCCATAGAGCCGGCTGGGGGATGGATGGGCCTTGAGCGTCTGCAGGGTGAGCGGCGCCCGCTCCTGGCCAAACGCCTCGTTGAGGGCCGCCAGCAGGGCGAGTTGCTGCACCGAATCCACCCCGAGTTCACACAGGGTCTGCTGCCAGATGCCGGGCACGCCGCACTGGCGCTCCCACAGGGCCACCAGCGCGCGGGCCTCGGCCGGTGGCTGAGCCAGGCCGGGCTCAGCCCTGTTGGCGGCCACTTGTGTGGCTGCTCCTTGTGCTGAGTACGGCGCGGCCACAGCCACGCTGGCCGGCTGGCCCAGATCCGCCTGCGCCAGCCAGCCAAGCTCGGCCAGCCAGTCAGCCAGCACCGCCTGCGCCAGCCAGCCAAGCTCGGCCAGCCAGTCAGCCAGCACCGCCTCGGCCCGGGCCTCGGGAATCTGCTCGCCGTCGAATTCGAGGCGCAGCTGGAGCGTCTCGCCCCGGCTGCTGACCACCAAGGAGAGCGGCAGCTCCACCTTCTCCACCACGGCGCCAAAGCGCGGCACCAGCTGGTGGGGTTCGGGGGTAGCAGGGGACGCCGGCATGGGGTAGTTCTCGAACACGAACAGGCTCTGGAACAGACGGGCCCGGCCTTTGGTCAGTGCCGCCAGCGACTGGGTGCCGTGCTCGTTGAGCGCCATCAGGTCGGTCTGCAACCGGGCGATATGCTCGGCCAGGGTCAGCTCGGTGCACCACTCCAGCGCCAACGGCAGGCTGTTGATGTAGAGCCCGACGCTCGCGGTGATCCCCTCGATGGGGTAATCCCTACCCGAGGTCACGTTGCCCACCAGGGTGACGGCATCGCCAGAGCGGCGTGCCAGCAGACGGTGCCAGGCATATTGGGCCAACAGGCCCGCGGTCACCCCAAGCTCGCGGGCACGGCGCGCGAGCAAGGTCGCCACCTCGGCCGGCAGCGCCGTGGCGCACACCGCCGGTCGCTGCTGGGTATGGCGCCCGCTTGAGCTAGCGTCCAGCGTCACCCCGAACAGGCAGGCGAGATCGTTGGGCTTGGCCAAGAGCTCGCCCCGCCCCTGCCAGTAGGCCTCGGCGCTGCGGGCTTGGCTAGCGATATGGCGACCAAATTCGAGCCAGGCGGTATCCGGATCGCACTGCGGCAACAGGCCGTTCATCAGCGCCTGATAGTCGCGATGCAAGGAACCCAGCAACACGGGGCCGCTCCAGCCGTCCAGCACGGAGTGATGGGCGCTGAAGATCACCTTGTGGTGATCGGGGGCCAATTTGAAGCAGGCAAGGCGCAGCAGGGGGGCCTGCTCCAGCGGGATCGGGCGGGCCAGATCCTGCTGGCGATAGGCCTGGACCCGAGCCTCTGCATTTTCCACTTCAGACAAGTCCTCATAGTGGAATGGCAACTCGGCGCGCTTGAGGATGCGCTGCAGCGCCACCCCGTCCGCCAGCACCAGTTCGCTGCGAAGGGCCGGCCAGCGAGCGATCTCCCCCTGCCAGGCCTGACGGTAGACCGCCACGTCTAGCGGCTGGTGATAGTCGATTTCGGTCTGCAGGTGATAGGCGTGATCCCGGGGCAGCAGCGCCCTGTGATGGAACATGCTCTGCTGCAGCGAGGTCATGGGCAGCAGGGTCTCCACCTCACGCCCGCTCAGCACCCGATCGAGCGCGCTTTGCGAGAGGCCAAGCCCCGGGAAGTCGCTCGGGGTATGGCGCGGGGCCTTCACCGCGCAGCAGTGCTCCACCAGCGCCGTCAGGTTGTCCGCCAGCCGCGCCATCAGGGCGTCGCTCGCCTGCTGGTTCAAGGCGCCAACCTGGCGCAGGGTGAGGCGGCCATCAAACACGCCACCGTGCAAGCTCACCAGCTCGCGCGGCAGGTTGTCAGGGGAACTGGGGGCCCCCGGCGCCAGCGGCAGGGGCTGCCAGGGCTGAGCAGCCTCGCCCTGATGGCTGACCCCCAGGTAATTGAAGACCACCAGGGCTTCGGGCAGCGCCCAGCCACGAGGGTGGTGCAGCCGCAGGGCGTTGAAACCCACCCCCTTGTCCGGCACGGCGCGCAGCTGCTCCTTGGTGGCGCAGACCAGCGCATCCCACTCCTTGGCATCCGCCAGCGCCAGCGGGTAGGTGCTGGTGAACCAGCCCAGGGTACGGCTCACGTCGAGTTCAACATCGATGACCTCACGGCCGTGTCCTTCCAGCATCACGCAGTGACGGCGGCCGTAACCCTGCTCGCTCAGGGTACGGGTCAGTGCCGCCAGCAGCAGGTCGGGCACCCGGGTGAAGTAGGCCTGGTTGGCGGTGTCGATGAGACGGGCCGTGGTCTCCTGACCCAGTTGCAGCAGGCTGGCGGCGGCGCGGCCATCGGCGGCGCGCGCCGCTTCCAGCAGGTGACCCTGGCTGCCTTCCCCCTGAGCCAGCCAGAAGCCAAGCTGATCCTCTTCCCGTTTGGCATAGGCCGCGAGCCCCTCGCCCCACTGGCGATAGCTGCTGCCCTTGGCGGGCAGCGGCTCGCCCCTGCTCGCCCGTGCCAGATCTTCGGCCAGAATGCGCCAGGAGACCGCATCGATGACCAGGTGATGGAAGGCGAGGAAGAGCCCCTCCACCGTCTCGCACTCGCCCTCGCGCTCCCCCTCGCGCTCCCCCTCGAGGGAGAGATTGCGCAGGCGAGCCCAGGCCAGGGTGTGGCCGCTGGCAGGGTCGAGATCTCCCTGCAGCTCGGTCAGGCGGGCCTGCAGCTCTGCCTCATCGAAATTGGCGGCATCCAGGGTCGGCAGCGGCGGCAATGGCAGTTCGGCCAGGTAGCGCTGGCCGGTCGGGGTCACCGCCAGACGCAGGGCATCGTGGTGCTGGCGCAGGGTATCCAGCCAGCCGCGCAGGGCCTCATCGTCCACCCCGGCCGGCAGGCGCAGGATCACCCCCTGGTTCCAGTGACCGGACTTGGCAAAGCCCTGCTCGAAGAACCAGTGCTGAATGGGGTGGAGAGGGAACTCGCCGGTCAGGCTGCCCTGCTCGCTCCTGTGGCTGACGGCCTGCTGCTGGCCGAGCTGGCGGCAGAGGCGGCGCACCGTCTTGGCTTCGAACACGTCCTTCACGCTGCAGTGCAGCCCCGCATCCCGCAGCCTGGTGGTGAGCTGGATGCTGAGGATGGAGTCACCGCCTAAGCGGAAGAAGTCATCCTCCACCCCGAGCGGTTGTTTGAGCACCCCTTGCCAGATGGCGAGCACGGTCTGCTCCAGTTCGTTTTGCTGCTCGCCCTTGCTCTGCTGCCAGACGATGGCGGGCAGGCGGCGCAAGTCCAGCTTGCCGTTGGGGGTGAGCGGCATCTCGGGCAACCAGCACAGGCGCGCCGGCACCATGTATTCGGGCAGGCTCTCGCCGGCCCGCTGCAGCAGGGCATCGCCGTCGGGCTCCCTTGCCCCGGCCTGCAAACAGGCGTACGCGAGCAGACGCCCCTCCTGCACCACCACCTTGATCTGGCGGATAACCGGGCACAATTCGGCAAGCCGGGTCTCTATCTCCCCCGGCTCAATGCGATAGCCGCGCAGCTTGATCTGCTCGTCTATCCGGCCCAGATACTGGATGTTGCCGTCGCGGCGCAGCAGGGCCCGATCGCCGGTGCGATAGAGGCGATGGGGTCGATCCGCCAGCGCCAGCTCGATAAAAGCCTCCTGGGTGCGCTCCGGCAGATTGAGGTAGCCGCGGGCCAGCCCCAGTCCCGCCAGGCAGAGCTCGCCGGGGACCCCCACCGGGCAGAGGTTGCCCGCCTCGTCCAGGATCAGCGCCTTCAGGTGGTTGACCGGTCGACCTATGGTGATGGGCGCCCCCGGGGTGAGCCGCGCGCAGAGCGCGGTGACGGTGCATTCGGTCGGGCCGTACATGTTGAATAGCGCCACCCGCTCTCCCCAACGCTCCACCAGGTTGCTCGGGCACGCCTCGCCGCCAAAGCCAATGGCCTTGAGGGAGCCGAGATCCGCCGCTGGCAGCAAGTTGGCGAGCAGGGCGGTCGGCAAAATCATGTGGCTGGCGCCGCAAGCGATCGCGGCACTGATCACCCCCTCGCCCGGCTCGCCGAAGTGCAGGGCCGCGCCGCAGTACAGGGGCAGCAAGCTGGTCATGTTGCCCGCATCAAACGAGAGGGACATGCAGTTGAACATGGCCCCACCCTTCCCAAGGGCGATGCGTTCGCCGTGATCTGCCATCAGGTTGACCAGACTGCCCTGCTCCACCATGACCCCCTTGGGCAGGCCGGTGCTGCCGGAGGTGTAGATGATCTGGGCCAGCATGGCGGCGTCCCGGGGTAGTGCGGGCGTGCTGGTTGGCATCTTGTCCAGCGCCAGCTGATGCAGATCGTGGTATTCGGCAGTCGTGCCCGCCAGCGCCTCGCCAAGCCGCGGGTCCGGCACGCCACCCAGCACCAGGCTGATGGATGCATCGCCTAAGATATGGGCCAGCCGCTCGGCGGGATAGGCAGGGTCGAGGGGCACATAGGCCGTCCCCGCCTTCCAGCAGGCGAGCAGGGCGATGACGAAGGCGACATCACGTCTGGCCTGGATGCCGATGGCGGTGCTCGGGGTGGCGCCCTGAGCCTGCAGCCAGTGCGCCAACTGATTGGCACGCACCTCCAGCTCGCCATAGGTCAACGATTGCGCACCGTCGCTGACCGCCAACGCGTCCGGCAACTGCGTGGCCCGCCGCTCGATATGACAGAGCAGAGTATCGCGGCTCGGGTAATCCCGCGGCAAGTCGGCAAGCTGTGCGGCCAGCGCCGCCTGGTCGGTGCCCGCCTCCAGCGGCAGTTGCCAGATGTCGGTCTCGGGGGCCGCCACCACGGCGCGCATCAGGTGCAGCAGGCGATCGGCGTAGGCCTGGATGGTCTCTCGCTCGAACAGGGCGGTGGCAAACAGCCAGTCCACTCTGACAGAGTCCATCAACTCGGTCACCTTGACCGAGATGTCGGTCTTGGCCGGCAGCACAGGCGAGGTCTCCTCCACCAGCTGGCAGCCGGGGATGAGATCGTTGAAGTCCACCTTGGCCTGATAGACCAGCATGATCTGGAAGATGGGGTTGATGGCGGTGGTGCGATCGGCGCCGATGGCCTCGGCCAGCGCCTCGAAGCGGTAGAGCTGGTGATCGAAGGCCGCCAGATCCTCCTCCCGGCACTGCTGCAGATAGTCGACAAAGCTGGGCTTGCCGCTGAGTTGAGTGCGCAGCACCAGGGTGTTGACGAAAAAGCCCACCAAGGATTCGATCTCGTGGCGCTCGCGATAGGCGAGCGGGGTGCCGATCACCACCTCCTTCTCGCCGCTCTGGCGCACCATCAGCAGGGCAAACAGGGCGTGCAGACCGATGAAGTTGGAGGTGCTGTGGCGCTGACAGAGGCGCTTGAAGCTCTCCCACAGGTCGCTCTCGATGGTGGAGAAGACCAGCTCGCCGCCGCTGTCCTGATGGGCCGGGCGCGGCTTGTCGAGCGGTAGACCGTGCACCTCGGGGCTGCCACCGAGCCGGTCGACCCAGAACGGCTTGAACTCGGCGTGATAATCGAGAAAACGCGGCGAGTTGAACCAGCGGGCATAGTCGATGTAGGTGAGCGGCAGCTCGCTTACCTGCAGGGGCTCGCGGTTCTGATGGGCAAGAAAGGCGCGTTTGAGATCCGCGAACATGTTTTTGACCGACCAGCCGTCGGAGATGATGTGGTGCTGGGTGATCAGCAACACGTGTTCGCGGCTGCCCAGCCGGATCAGGTGCACCCGGCTGAGATCCCCCTGGGTCAGGGAGAAGGGGCGTCCTATCTCCTCGCGCACCCGGCGGGCCACATAGGCCTCCCGCTCGGCAGCGGGCTCTGCGCTCACGTCCTCAATCTGCAACTTGAAGGGCGTGTGGGGCCGGATCTCCTGCGTCCCCCTGCCCGCCTCGTCCTTGATGAAGCGGGTACGCATGCTGGGGTGGCGGGCAAACAGGTGGTCGAAGGCAAACTCCAGCGCCGCCGTGTCCAGCTCGCCGCTCACCCTGAAGTAGACCGGCATATTGTAGAGGTGAGAGGCCTCCTCGTACTGCTCGATAAACCAGAGCCCGCTCTGGGAGGACGAGAGCGGCCCCTGCAAGGCCCCCTCGGCGACGATAGGTTCTTCGAAGGCGGCACGGGCCGCCAGGCAGCGCACCAGCTCATCCTTGTGGGCCTTGATGGTGGCGCCGATGGCCGGCGTCACCGCCTCCTTGCTCGACTGGGAGATAAGCTGACCCTTGTCGTTCAGCCCAAGCTTCACTCCCTGCCGTTCCAGCCGTTTCAACAGCAAAATCATATTGTTCATCTGTTTCTCAAGCCTCAGGCACTCAGGGTGGCGCCGCCATCGACGACCAGATCCTGCAGCGTGATGTGGCTGGCCAGATCCGAGGCCAGGAAGAGGACGGTATGGGCGATCTCCGCCGGGGTGGCGACCTTGCGCAGGGGGATGCCGAGCTTGAACTGCTCCGGCAACCCGGCAATGGTGCGGGCCATGGCCTCCTCGTTTGGCAGCATGCCGCGCAGCATGGGGGTATCCGTCGAGCCCGGCGACACCAGGTTGGCGCGCACACCGAAGGGAGCCAGCTCCAGCCCCACCGTCTGGGTCAGGCTGGTGACCGCCGCCTTGGAGGCGCAATAAGCCGCCATCTGCATGCGCGGCACATGGGCGGCGTTGGAGCCGATGGTGACGATGGCACCGCGCCGCTGCCCCTTGAAGTGGGGCATCAGAGCCCGCAGCAGATAGAAGACGCCGCTGGCGTTGACCGTCATGCAGTCGTGCCAGTCATCATCGCTTAAGGTTTCGGTGGAGCCGAGGCGCAAGACCCCGGCCCCGTTCACCAGCACATCGAGCCCGCCGTCTGCCAGCAGCGCTGCGCAGCAGGCGTTGACCGCCTTCGAATCGCCGATATCGAGCAGCCGGGTGGCATAGGGGTAGTCGGCTTCGGGAAACGCCAGATCCAGCCCCACCACGGATGCGCCGGCCGCCACGAACTGCGTCGCCACCTCGCGGCCGATGCCGCGCCCGGCTCCGGTCACCCAGACCCGCTTGTCAGTGAAATCAAAGGCCATTGCTTGTTGCTCCTTATCCATCACCACAGCATCTCCACGCTCTCTTCATCCTCGGCAAGCAGGCCGTCGAGGAAACGGCAGAAGTCGTCGAGGCGTGGGTGATCGAACACGTCGGAGACCTTGACCTGCACCCCGAACTCGGCGCCGAGCCGGTTGACTATCTGGATGGTTTGCAGGGACTGGCCCCCCTGTTCGAAGAAGTTGTCGGTGGGCGCCATGGTGGCCAGCCCCAGGATCTGCTGCCAGATGGTGCCGACCCGGTTCTCGGTCTCGCTGCCCAGGGTCAGGGCTTCGCCGCCCGCCTGATAGGCGGCCAGCAGGGCCTTGCGATCCAGCTTGTTGGAGCCGGTGCGGGGCAGCTGGTCATAGTGGCGATAATCGGTGGGGATCATGGCGGCAGGCAGCACCCTGGCCAGCTGCGCCTTGATGACCCGGCTGTCGCGCTCCGGCCCCGCCACGAAGGCCACCAGCCGGCGCACGCTGCCGATGCTCACTCCCTGCACGCACGCCTCGTCCACCCCCGGCAGGGCCAGCAGCTGGGCCTCCACTTCGCCGGGCTGGATGCGATAGCCGCTTATCTTGAATTCGTTGTCGCGCCGACCGAGGTAGACCAGCCGGCCGGCCACCAGGCGCACCCGATCGCCGGTGCGATAGACGGGCATCTGCTCCGCGCCAACCCGCAGGGTGCCGAAACCGCCCTGCGCACTCTGCACATTCGCGCTCTGCGCGCTGCCCACATAGCCATTGGCCAGCTGCGGGCCGAGCAGCACCAGCTCACCCTCGCTGGCGGGCTGCTCCCCCGCCCCCAGGATGAGCGCCTGCATGCCGGGCAGCGGCAGGCCGATGGGCAACTGGGCCTGGCTCGGGTCTTCCTGTTGCAGCTCCTGGGTGGTCACCACCACGGTCGTTTCGGTGGGGCCGTAGGTGTTGAACAGGCGCACATCGGAGCGGCCCTGACGCTGCCACTGGGCCAGCTGCTCGGGATAGACCGCCTCGCCGCCGATGATGACGGTGGCAAGCCCGGCAGGAATGTGGGCCTGACCCGTCGTCAGCGCCACCACCCACTCATTCCAGAACGCGGTGGGCAGGTCGAGGTGGGTGATCCCCATCTGCTCCACCCCGGCCGCAAAGGCGGGCATGGATTCGAGCAGGGCGTCGGTGCGCAGCACCAGGGTGGCACCGGCGCTCAGGGTGGCGAACACCTCCTCGATGCTGGCGTCGAAGTTGAAGGGGGCGAATTGCAGCATCCGCGCCTCTTCATCCAGGTGATAACGGCAGCGGGCGGCGGCGGCGAAGTGATCCAGCGCGCCGTGGCTCACCGCCACCCCCTTGGGCAGGCCGGTCGAGCCCGAGGTGAACATCAGGTAGGCGACGGCGCGGCCAGCGGCCGGCTGGTTGAGCCGATCACCGCTCACCAGATCCCCCGCCAGCAGATCCCCAACCAAGAGAGTACGCCCCTCAAACAGGCTGGCCAGCTTGTGACGGTACTCGGCCTGGGTGATCAGGGTCTTGACCTCCCCCAGCCGCAGAATATGGCCCTGGCGCTCCAGCGGCTGCTCAGGGTCGAGCGGCACGTAGACGGCGCCCGCCAGCAGCACCGCCAACTGGGCGAAGATGGCCTGGGGGGTGCGGGCCAGCATGACCCCCACCTTGTCGCCGGGGGCGACGCCTGCGGCCTGCAGGGCAGCAGCCATCTGTTCGCAGCGGGCCAGCAGCGCCTCGTAGCTGAAGCGGGCCTCTCCCTGCTCCGTGCTCTGAATCAAGGCAATCTTGTCCGGGGTCTGGGCGGCGAAGTGGCAGAGCGCCTCCAGCACAGGCCGTACCTGGAGAGCTTCATGGGCGGGGCCGGCGATCTGGGCGCTGGCTCGCTGCTCGGCCAACCAGTCGGCCTTGAGCGCTCCCAGGGGCTGGGCGGGCTCAGCCAGCCAGCGCCCCAGCAGGGCAAACAGGGTATCGGCGATGGCCGCCAGATCCCCCTGACAGTAGCAGCCGGGGTTGGCGTCCAGATCCAGTCTGGGCTGGCCATCGACGCCGACCTGCACCTCGATGGTGAGATCCTCCACCGGGCCAGCGCTGATGTTGAGAATATGGGCAGATAGCGGCCCGAAGCGGCGAGCGTGATCGAACGGCATGATGTTGACCAGGGGGCCGAACAGGCGTTTGTCGCCCCCCACCAGGCCAAGGTCGCGGCGCAGCAGCTCGTAGCGGTAGTGCTGGTGTTTGCGCACCCCGCACTTGGCCTTGGCCACGGCGCCGGCGGCCTCCGCCAGACTCAGCCCCTCTTCGAGCTCCAGAGCAAGGGGGGTGATGTTCATCTGCATGCAGGGCACGGTCAACGATGCCGAGCCGATGCGGTTCATCATCATCAGGCCGAGCAGGGTCTTATCCTGGCCGCTCGACAGCGAAAGTTGGGCCGAGAGGCCGGCCAGCAGCAGATCGGGCCAACCCAGCTTGTGCTCGTCGGCAAAGCCGGTCAGGGATTGCCAGAGCGCCGCCGGCAGCTGACGGCTCTCGCGGATAAATTCGGCCGCGATGGGCGCGCGGGTCTCGCCAAAGGATTTTACCTCGGGCCAGCCTTGCAGCTGCTCCTGCCAGAAGGCGCGGGCGGCGGCGTTCTTGCCGCTTAGCTCGCGGCTCGCCTCTTCGGCCAGCACCTCAGCCAACGAACCGAAGGGCGATGGGGAGTTCATCTCACCGGCCAGCCCCTCTGCATAGAGCTCGGCGATGCGCTGGAACAGCAAGGTGGTGCCAAAGCCGTCGAGGGCGATATGGTGCACGCAGCTGTAGAGATAATCGCGGCCGGGGCCACGCAGCAGGGCGAAACGGCAGGGCGCTTCTTGGGTCAGCTCGAACGGGCGGCGCAGATCGGCCCAGGCCCAGGCGCGGGCCAGCGTCTCGTCATCACGCTCGAGAGAGACCTCTTCATAGGCCAGGGGCAGATCGGCCGGGACGAAGCAGACCGCCTCCTTATCGTCTTCGAAGTGGCCCTTGAGCGCCTCGCACTCCCCCACCGCCTTGGCAAGGGCCGCGGCCAGCACGGCCGCCTCCACCTTGCCGTCGAAGGCGATGCACTCGGCGGTGTTGAACATCGCCTTGTCGTCATTGAGCAGATGTCCGGACCAGAGCCCCTGCTGGGGGATGGTCAAGGGGAAGCGGTTCATGGGGTCACCTCCAGCGCCTGGGCTGCCAGCCTGGCCTCGATGAGGCGCCACCAGGCGTTGAGGGTCGGCAGCTTGGCGAGATCCACGAAGCCGAGCTCCACCCCGGCGGCGCGCCACTCGGTGAGCAGGGCCATGATCCGCACCGAATCCAGACCGTAGTCGATGAGGTTCTCGTCGGGGTCAAACTCCCCTTCGTCCTCGTCGATATGGCTCAGCAGCCGCACCTTGAGCCCCTCATACGTCAGCAACGGATTGGTCAGGAGCGGATTGCTCTGGACGGCAGAAGCGGAAGCCGGCGCAAGGGCCAGCACCTCCTCGCAGCGGATCACCTTGCCGCAGCGGGTCGCCACGTAGTCGAGCGCCATCTGGTGATCGGCCAAGGAGAAGTCCGCCACCCCGTCCGCCAGGAAGAAGGGCTGGATGTCGCGCATGAAGGCGTCACAGGCGGTCATCATGCAGCCGATATGGCCGTAGATGCCGCCGATGATCAGCTGATCACGCCCCAACTCTTTGAGCATCTGCTCCAGCTCGGATCGCTGGAAGGCGCTGTAGCGCCACTTGACCAGCACGGTGTCGTCACGCTCCGGGCGCAGCGCTGCCACCACCTGCTGCTGCTCGGGCCGTTTGTTGAGACCCGGGCCCCACATGTCGTTGAGCAGGGCGCGATCTTCAGGGGATTGATCCTTGGGCTGGGCGGTGTAGAAGACCGGAATGCCGAGGGCCTTGCACTGCTTGCGCACGGCGGCCAGGCGCTCGGTGAGCGCCGCGATCAGCGGGCTGTTTTCGCCATAGAAGGCGGTGAAGTACTCCTGCATGTCGTGGATCAGCAGGGCGGCGCGTTTGGGTTCCAGGGTCCAGTCGACCTTGTTGGCCTTCCACTGGCTGGGCATGGCGTAATTGTTCAGGGTTGGGATAGCCATAACGTCATGATTCCTTTTTAGTTTTATGCGGTTGTCAGGGACTGGTTGGCGGCGATGAGGTGCGCAATGCGCGCCCGCAGCCCCTGCTTGTCAATCTTGCCTACCGCCGTCATGGGCAGGGTGTCCAGGGTTTCGAAACGGTCGGGCAGCTTGAAGTCCGCCACCCCGCGCTCGCGCAGAAACTTGCGCAAGGCCAGCGGCTTGAGCCCCGGCTCGGTGGTGACGATAAAGGCGCAGCTCTTCTCCCCCATGGCGCTGTCGGGCATGGAGACCAGGGCCGCCTGGGTAATGGCCGGGTGGTGCAGCAGCTGGTTTTCCACCTCTTCCGCCGCGATCTTCTCGCCGCCCCGGTTGATCTGATCCTTCTGCCGCCCGACCACGGTGAGGTAACCATCGTCATCCTGTACCACTAGGTCGCCGGAGCAGTAGAAGCCCTCGGCATCGAACACCCGGGCGTTGTGGGCCGGGCTCTGGTAGTAACCGCGGAAGGTGTAGGGACCGCGGGTGTGCAGGGCGCCAGGCTCGCCGGGGGCGACCGGGTTACCCGCCTCATCGAGGATGCGCACCTCGTCATCCGGGCTCATGGGGCGGCCCTGGGTGTGAATGACCTTCTCGTCGGGGTCGTCCAGCCGGGTGTAGTTGACCAGCCCCTCCGCCATGCCGAACACCTGCTGCAGCCGGCAGCCGAGCAGCGGCCCAATCTTGCTGGCCACCGCCTCCCCCAGCTTGGCGCCGCCCACTTGCAGCAAGTCGAGGCTCTCGAGCTGAGTGCGCGCAGTGGGATCCGCTTCCGCTGCCTGCAGCCAGAGCGAGACCGCCGGCGGCACCAGCGAGGTGAGATTGACCCGGTGGCGGGCAATCAGCGGGAAACAGCTGATGGGGCTGGGATCCGGCGCGAGCACCACTGTGCCGCCCGCCTCGAACACCCCCAAAGCGCCAGGGGAGCTCAGGGGGAAGTTGTGGGGCGCCGGCAGGGCGCACAGATAGCGGGTATGGGGGCCAAGGCCACAAATTTCGTTGCTGCGGCGCACGCTGTAGTAATAGTCATCGTGGGTGCGCGGGATGAGCTTGGGGGTGCCGGTGCTACCACCGGAGAGCTGGAAGAAGGCCACCTCGTCCGCCAGGGTCGGGACAAAGGAGACGGATGGGGAGCTCCCCTCATCCCCCTCGTCGAACCAGCGGGTCAGCCCCAGCTCCCCCGCGTCGCCATCCAGCAGCACCAGTTCGGCGCCTATGCTTGCCAGCAGCTCGCTCTCGCGACCCTTGCTCGCAAACAGCGGATGGGCCAGCGAGCCGATAAAGAGGCGGGGCCGGATCTGCTCGGCGTAAGAGGCCAGCTCCAGCCGGTTGTGGCTAAAGAGCGCATTGACCGGTGCGATACCGGCTTTCAGCAGGGCGAAGAACACCAGATAGAACTCGGCCACGTTGGGGAGCTGCACCAGAGCTGTATCCCCCACCCCCAGGCCGTTGCGGGCCAGATTCGCGGCCAGCCGGCTCGAGGCGGCGTCCAGCTCGCCATAGCTGAAGCGGCGCTCACCGCAGAGAATCGCCTCGGCGTCGGGGGCCAGCTCACACTGACGCGCCAGCATGGCGGTCAGCGGCTCACCGCGCCAATAGCCCTTGGCGCGGTACAGCTCCGCCAACGCGTCGGGCCAGCGGGTATAGGGCAGGAAGCGGTTGGTATCGCTCATTGCGCGACCTCCGGACTCAGGTCCAGGGCTTTCAGATTTGGCTGCCCACTCTGCCAGCCCAGATATTGAAGCTGCGTCATTGCACCACCTCCAAATCCAGACCCAGTGCCTTGAGCATGGTCCCCAGCTTGGTGCCGGTCTCGGCCCACTCCATCGCAGGATCCGAGCCCGCGACGATGCCGGCGCCGGCAAACAGCTCCACCTGATGGCCATCGAGCACCCCGCAGCGGATCACCACGGCCCACTCGCCGTTACCCTGACTGTCGCACCAGCCGACGATGCCGCTGAACAGGGCGCGCCGGAAGGGCTCCTGCTCGCGGATAAACTGGCGGGCCAGATCCGTGGGAAAGCCGCACAGGGCCGGGGTGGGATGAAGCTGGCAGGCAAGTGACAGCACCGATGCCTCGCCGCCGTGCAGCCGGCCGGCGATGGGGGTGCCCAGATGCCAGAGGGTATCCGTGCTCATCAGGGAGGGGCTGGACGGGATCGCCAACTCGCGGCAGTGGGGGGTCAGCACCCGGCGGATCTCGTCGATCACCAACTTGTGTTCATGCTGATCCTTGCGAGAGGCCAGCAGATCCCGGGCCACCATCTCGTCTTGCGCCGGCTCGCTCGCCCGTCTGGCGGAGCCCGCCAGCGGATGGGTGAACACCTCTCCCCCGCTGACCCGCAGCTGCAACTCGGGGCTGGCGCCAAGCAGGCGGCGGCCCTGGCCGAGCGGCAGGGAGAAGTGGAAGGCGTGGGGATTCTGGGTCATCAAGCGGGCCATCACCTGGTTAGGGTCGGCGGGCTGATGCAGGGTAAGGGTGAGTTTGCGCGACAGCACCACCTTGGCGAGCCGGCCTTGTGCAAACGCATCCAGCGCCGCGCTGACCGAGGCCTGAAATTCGCTGGCCGGCGGGGTGCTCTGCACCGCGATGACCCGGTTGGCCTCGACGGCCTGCTCTGCCATCGCCGCTGTTGCCGGCACCTGTGCCAGCGGGACAGGGCGATCGCCCCGCTCATAGTGCTCGGGCACATAGAGGCAAGAGGCTTCCGCAGGGTCGAACGCGAAGGCACCGATGAGCAGGGGGTTGGCCTGGCCGGCGGCACTGGCCGCTGCCAGCGCATCGGCGATCTGTTGTTCCAGCAAAGGCCATTCACAGGCGGGGGTGGTGATAGGCAAGCCCAGGTCAGTGGCACTGAGCGTACCCTGACCCGAGGTAAACAAGAAATCGGGCGGTGACGCAGCCTGGGCAGGCG
>NZ_NEVB01000222.1:0-23668 GCF_002259925.1 Aeromonas sp. A35_P
ATATATGACCCAACAAAGTAAAGGTGTAAGGCAAGGGCCCTTTAAATCATCCCGGTGGTTTAAATACATCAGGGTAATGTCCTTACAGTTGAATCCGCTTTCCTATGAGGAGTCATACCATGATCAAGGGCATCCAAATCACCCAGTCTGCCAACGCCGCTCTGCTGAACTCGTTCTGGCTGCTGGACGAAGAGAAGCAACAGGCTCGCTGCATCTGCGCCAAGGGTGATGCCTTTGCCGCCGATCAGGAAGTCAGCGTCTCCGACCTGGGCCAGTTCGAATACCGTGAACTGCCGGTACAGGCCGAGCCGGCCGTCGAAGGTGGCCAGCACCTGAACGTCAACGTCCTGCGTCGCGAGACCCTGGAAGACGCCATCGCCAACCCGGAAAAGTACCCGCAGCTGACCATCCGCGTCTCCGGCTACGCCGTGCGCTTCAACGCACTGACCCCGGAACAGCAGCGTGACGTGGTGACCCGCACCTTCACCCAGAGCCTGTAAGCTGCTCTGCACCAACCGGTATCATGAAAAACGGCCCAAACGGGCCGTTTTTTTATGGGATGCCGCAGCCCCCTGCTTCATCGGCTCTCGCGGCTGGTTTCACGCCAGCCACAGACCCATCAGTGCAAATCCACCTTTGCCGCCAGCGGCGGTCTGCTCGGTACCAGGACAACAAACAGCAGGCAGATCATCTAGCCGCAGACAACGCATTGCCCGGGCTGATCCCTCCAACCCGCTGCCCTCCCAGTTTGATGGGGTGTGTCTGGGCAGAAATATCCATGCAACAACCCGTGGTGAAACATGGGTTGTCTCGCCCGGTTCGTGCTGCTCTCTCATCACAACAGGGGCTACTTTCAGCTGTGAAAAAAGCAATTGATAGACATCAGTGACACTGAAAACTTAACGACATCTGCACCACGCAAACCCAGGGGTATTTATTTCTCGACTGATTGATGTCGCCCCGGGAAACCAGAGCAGCGCGAAAACAAAAATGCCCCGCAGTGCGGGGCATTTTTATGGGGCCAGCATGGGCCAAGTTCAGATGGAAGTATCGAGCGGCTCGAAGCCCTTGACCAGATCGTCGATGGCCTTCATCTGCTTGAGGAAGCCTTCCAGCTTCTCCAGCGGCAACGCGCTCGGGCCGTCGCAACGGGCCACCTTGGGGTCCGGGTGGGATTCGATGAACAGACCGGCCAGACCGACCGCCATGCCGGCACGGGCCAGCTCGGCCACCTGCTCGCGGCGACCACCGGAGGCCGCGCCCATGGGATCGCGGCACTGCAGGGAGTGGGTCACGTCGAAGATGACCGGGTAGCCGCCGGTGCTCTTCTTCATCACGCCCAGCCCCAGCATGTCCACCACCAGGTTGTCATAACCGAAGTTGACGCCGCGCTCGCACAGGATCAGGCGATCGTTGCCGCACTCCTCGAACTTGTCGGTGATGTTCTTCATCTGGCTTGGGCTGAGGAACTGCGGCTTCTTGATGTTGATGACGTTGCCGGTGCGGGCCATGGCCTCCACCAGGTCGGTCTGGCGCGCCAGGAAGGCGGGCAGCTGGATGACATCGACCACCTCAGCCACCGGCTTGGCCTGATGGGGCTCGTGCAGATCGGAGATAACCGGCATGCCGAAGGTCGCTTTCAGCTCCTGGAAGATCTTCATCCCCTCTTCCAGACCCGGACCGCGGTAGGAGTGGATGGAAGAGCGGTTGGCCTTGTCCCAGCTCGCCTTGAACACGAACGGGATACCCAGCTTGGAGGTCACTTCCACGTACTTCTCGCACACGGCCATCGCCATGTCGCGCGATTCCAGCACATTCATGCCACCGAACAACACGAACGGTTTGTCGTTGGCGACGTCGATGCCATTGACCTTGATATTCTTCTGTTCCATCTCAGGCTTCCTTAGGTAAAAGGGCTTGCAGGGCTTGAATCCACATCTGGCCGCGCTGCCCCGGGCGGCGCGGCCTCGATACTCGTCTGTTGCATCTCCCAGGCCTTGCATGCAGCGGCATGGGACTCTCAATTCGGCCAGGGCCTCGCATGCAGCGAGGCCGTCAGCCCCTCAGTGGAGGGGCTTGGGGCTCAGATCCAGGGCGGCCAGCTGGGCTTTCAGCACGTCGGCCACCGGATCGTCCGGGCACTGTTCAATAAAGTACTCAAAATCGTCGGCGGCAAAGCGCGGGCAGTCGAGCTGCTCGTAGATAAAGCCGCGATCCCGCGTCTCCAGCGGGTCGCCGGGCTTCATCCACAGCAGCAGTTCGCTGCAACGCAGCGCCTCTGTCATCCGGTCTTCCCGCAGCAGGGCACCCTTGCTCACGTTGAGCAGCCGCTCGATGATCTCCCACTGACCGGCAGGTTGCAGGTGATCCGAGGTGAGGGTGGCCAGATTGCCGAGGGCCCCGCGCAGCAGCAGCTCGATGTGGTGCAGGCTCAGCTCGTCGCCGGTGAAGGGGTCCACATAGACCTCCCCCTCGCTGCCGGCAAAACTCACCAGGAAGTGGCCGGGGAAGCAGATCCCCTCCACGTCCAGCCCGAGCTTGCGCCCCAGCTGAATGATGAGGATGCCAAGGCTGACCGGAATGCCCTGCTTGCGGACCAGAACCTCGGCCAGATCGCAGTTGGCCACCGAGAAGTAGTCCTGCCAGTCGCCGTGAAACCCTAAGGTCTGGTAGAAGCCCTGCAGCAGCTGGCGGCGTACCTGGTCGCAATCCCCCTCCTCGATGGCCTCGTCCAGCCAGGCGTCGAGGCGGGCCAGCTCCGCCGTCCCGCGACCGCTGATGCCATGGATCTCGTCGCTCACCGACAGCGCCAGCTCGGCGATGTCATGGGCTTCGAAATCGGTCCATTCGTCTACGCGTATCATCGTCATCATCCTTAACCGAACAGGCTGGCCTGCTTGTAGACGGCCAGCTTGGCGATGAAGAAGACCCAGCCGAGGGCTCCCAGAAACGCAAACCAGCGGATGCCGTTACTGCGGGCCAGGCGCAGTGCCATCATGGCCAGAAAGGCCACCACCAGGATGGCGGTCAGCTTCTCGCTGAGCCAGGGGGTGGCGTTGTTGAGCGGGTTGAGATCCAGCACCATGCACAGCAGCACGCCGGAGAGCACCACTAGGCCGTTGAGCCAGCCGCTCACCTTGAGGGTACGGGCGCTGGCGGCGCGGCTCGAGCCGGTCTGCAGCCAATAGAAGCGCAACATGAACATCAACACGGCCAGGCCTATCAGCAGCAGGTGCAGATGTTTGATAGCATAATACATAACGTGTCCTTGAACAGAGGCAGGCCCGGCCCGCCCGTCATCATCACTGAGCCAGCCGCCCCAGGGTCACCCGCTCGTTATCGCCGTAATCGCGCACGGTTTCCACCTGGACGTAGCCCTGTTGCAGCAGGAGTTGACGCACCGCCTCCCCCTGCTGCCAGCCATGCTCCAGCAACAGCCAGCCGCCCGGCAGCAGATGGGCCGGCGCGCCCGCCACGATGAGGCGGATATCCGCCAGCCCCTGCTCGTCCGCCACCAGGGCGGAGCGAGGTTCGAAGCGCACGTCCCCCTCGTCGAGGTGCGGATCCGCCCCGTCGATGTAGGGCGGGTTGGAGACGATCATCGCAAAGCGCGGCGCCTGGCTTGACGAAGGCTCGACCAGCGGCTCAAACCAGCTGCCGTCGCGCACCTCGATGGGCAGACCCAGCGCGGCGCTGTTGGCACGGGCCAGGGCTGCCGCTGCCGGCATCCTGTCCACCGCCCATACATCGGCATCCGGTCGCTCCGACTTGAGCGCCAGTGCGATGGCGCCGGTGCCAGTGCCCAGATCCAGCACGGCGCAGGGGCCTGCTGGCAGCCGCGCCAGCGCCTGCTCGACCAGCACCTCGGTATCGGGGCGCGGGATCAGGGTGGCGGGGCTCACCTTGAGCGGCAACGACCAGAACTCCCGCTCGCCAATCAGGTGGGCGATGGGTTCGCCATTGAGACGGCGTTCGAGCCAGCCCTGCAGGGTCGCCTGCTGGGCGGCATTTAGCTCGCGCTCCGGCCAGGTCATCAGGTAGCTGCGCCGGCACTCCAGCAGATGGCAGAGCAGCGCATCGGCATCGGCGCGGGGGGATTCCCCGGAGGCCAACGTCGCCATGATGTGGGCGCGAGCCTGCTGGATCTGCATCAGTTGCTCTCGGCCAGGGAGGCGAGCTGATCGGCCTGGTACTCCTGGATCATCGGGCTGATGACGCAGTCCAGGTCCCCTTCCATGATCTCGCCGAGGCGATAGAGGGTGAGGTTGATGCGGTGCTCGGAAAGGCGCCCCTGCGGGTAGTTGTAGGTGCGGATACGCTCGGAGCGATCGCCGGAGCCCACCAGGTTGCGGCGGGTGCTCTGCTCGGCGGCGCGGTGGCGCTCATCCTCGGCCGCCTGCAGACGGGCGGAAAGCACCGACATCGCCTTGGCGCGGTTCTTGTGCTGGGAGCGCTCATCCTGGCACTCCACCACCAGCCCGGTGGGCAGGTGGGTGATGCGGATGGCGGAGTCGGTCTTGTTGACGTGCTGACCGCCGGCCCCGGAGGCGCGGAAGGTGTCGATCTTCAGCTCCGAGGGGTTGATCTCGATCTGCTCGGCTTCCGGCACTTCCGGCAACACGGCGACGGTGCAGGCGGAGGTGTGCACCCGGCCCTGGGATTCGGTTTCCGGCACCCGCTGTACCCGGTGACCACCGGATTCAAACTTGAGGCGGCCGTAGACGTGCTCGCCCTCCACCTTGGCGATCACCTCCTTGTAGCCGCCGTGCTCGCCGTCGTTGCAGCTGACGATGGAGACCCGCCAGCCCTGGCGCTCGGCATAGCGCGAATACATGCGGAACAAGTCGCCCGCAAAGATCGCCGCTTCGTCACCACCGGCGCCGGCGCGGATCTCCAGGTAGCAGTTGTTGTCATCCTTGGGGTCGCGCGGCAGCAGCATCACCTGCAGCGCCTGCTCCTGCTCCTCGAAGGTCGCCTTGGCCAGCGGCAGCTCCTCCTGCGCCATCTCGCGCAGGTCGGCATCCTCCTCTTCCAGCATCTGGCGGGTGGCCTCCAGGTTCTCTTCGGCCTGGCGGAATTGCTGGAAAGCGTGAACGATATCTTCCAGCTGGGCATATTCCCGGGTCAGGGCGCGGTAGCGATCCTGATCCGCGGCCACGTCCGGCTCGCCGAGCATGGCCTGTACTTCTTCGTGGCGCTCGATGAGGCCTTCCAGCTTTCTGATCAGTGACGGGTTCATAAATCTTGTGTTCTCGATGGAGGACGGGACGACCGGGTGATCGCCCCAAAACTATGACTCTTGTGACAACCCCAGCACCTGGCGCAACTGGGCCAGCTGGTGGTGATCCCCCTGGGCGGCGGCCTGGCGCAGGGCCTGGGTCGGTGCGTGGATCAACTTGTTGGTGAGGCGGTGGGCCAGCGCCTTGAGCGCCTGCTCGGCAGGCTCGCCCTGTTGCAGGGCCAGCAGGGCGCGCTGCAGCTCTTCATCGGCCACCTGTTGGGCCTGGTGACGGTAATCGCGGATGAGATCCACCGAGTGGAGGCTGCGATACCAGCCCATGAAGTCGTCGCGCTCTTCCTGCACGATGAGTTCGGCCTCGGCGGCGGCCCGTTTGCGGGTCTCGAGATTCTGCTCGATGATGCCCTGCAGGTCATCCACCGTGTAGAGATAGGCGTCCGAGAGCTCGTCCACCTCCGCCTCGATGTCGCGGGGCACGGCGATGTCAACCAGGAACATGGGCTTGAAGCGACGAGCCTTGAGCGCCCGCTCCACCATGCCCTTGCCGATGATGGGCAGGGGGCTCGCGGTGGAGCTGATGACGATGTCCGCCTCGTGCAGGTAGTCCGGGATCTCTTCGAGCGTCATCACCTGGGCGCCGAACTCCTCGGCCAGCAGCTGGGCCCGCTGCAGGGTGCGGTTGGCCACCATCATCTGGGTGACATTCTGCTCGCGCAGGTGGCGGGCCACCAGTTCGATGGTCTCGCCGGCGCCGACCAGCAGCACCTTGGTCTGGGAGAGATCGGAGAAGATCCGCCGCCCCAGGCTCACCGCGGCAAAGGCCACCGACACGGCACTGGCGCCGATCTCGGTATCGGTGCGCACCCGCTTGGCCACCGAGAAGGATTTCTGGAACAAACGCTCCAGCGCCCCCTTCACCGCCTCGGATTGCTGGGCATGGGCATAGGATTGCTTGATCTGCCCCAGGATCTGCGGCTCTCCCAGCACCAGGGAGTCGAGCCCGCAGGCCACCCGCATCAGGTGGCGAACCGCCTCCTCGTCCTGATGCCGGTAGATGGCGGAGACCACCTCGGCCGCATCCAGATCGTGGAACCGCTGCAGCCACTGCAACACCTGCTCGCCCTGCCCCTGCTCCAGACTGCAGTAAAGCTCGGTGCGGTTGCAGGTCGAGACGATCACCGCCTCGCTTACACCGGGTTGGGCGACCAGCTCACGCAAGGCGCGATCGATGCAGTCCGGGCCGAAGGCGACCCGCTCCCGCAAGGCGACACTGGCGGTGTTGTGGTTGATTCCGAGGGCAAGCAAACTCATGAGTGGGCGTGGATCGTATCTGTGCGCAGGGAGTAAAGGCTGCCAATTGTACGAGAAAGGGTAAGTCTTTAAAAGCGATACGACCCCCCCGTATACTGTGCCAAATCACCTTTTCCGGAGCATGACCTTGTTGTTGCGTCTTTTCACCCTTGGCTGCCTGCTGTTGCTGACCGGTTGTGCCACTACCCAACCCCAGCGCGATCAGGTCAACTGGCAGCAGGAGCGTACCCGTCTCGAGCAACTGACCCACTGGCAGCTGTCTGGCAAGATGGCCATCATCACCGCCCAGCAGAAGGGCAGCGCCCGGGTCAACTGGCAGCAGGATGGCGACGACTATCGCCTCAACCTCACCAGCCTGATCGGCACTCACATCCTGGAGCTCTCCCGCAGCAAGGGCGAGATCACCCTGATCGACAACGAGGGCAATCCCCATCAGAGCCAGGATGCCGAGGCGCTCGTCTATCAGCTCACCGGCTGGAACATTCCGGTGGCCGGGCTGCCGGCGTGGATCAAGGGCTTGCCGGGCGAGGCCGAGTTCGAGCTCAACCCCGACCGCAGTCTGGCCAGCGTGCGTGACGGCCAGTGGCAGATCGTCTACGGCGACTACCAGGATCAGGATGGCTACCGCCTGCCGCACCTGCTCACCATGACCGGCCAGGGCAGCCGCCTCAAGCTGCAGATCAACCAGTGGACCATCGCCCGCTGATGGCGGCTATCGACAAGGACTCCCCCATGAGCGCCATGCGCTGGCCGGCTCCGGCCAAACTGAATCTCTTTTTGCACGTCAACGGCCGTCGCCCGGACGGCTACCACGAGCTGCAGACCCTGTTCATCTTCCTCAACCACGGCGACTGGCTCGAGTTCGAGGTGATCCCTGGCAGCGACAAGCTCACCTTGAGCCCCGCCATTCCCGGCGTACCCGATGAGCAGAACCTCATCATCCGCGCCGCCCGCCTGCTGCAGGCCAGACTGCCAAGCCCGCAGGGGGCCCATATCAGGCTGGAGAAGGTGCTGCCCATGGGCGGTGGCATCGGCGGCGGCTCGTCGGACGCCGCCACCACGCTGGTGGCCCTCAACCACCTCTGGCAAGCCGGCTTGAGTGAAGACGAGCTGGCGGATCTCGGTGTGCAGCTGGGGGCCGACGTGCCGGTGTTCGTGCACGGCAAGGCCGCCTTTGCCGAGGGGGTTGGTGAACGGTTGCTGCCGGTCGAGCTGCCGAGCGCCTGGTATCTGGTGCTCAAGCCTGATTGCCATGTAGCGACCGCCGCCGTGTTCCAGGATCCGGACCTGCCCAGAGATACCCCGAAAATGGCATTGCACAATCTGCTGGAAGGGGAGTGGAAAAACGATTGCGAATTGCTGGTGAAAAAGCGCCACCCCGAGGTTGCCAATGCGCTCGGCTGGTTGCTAGAATACGCGCCGTCAAGAATGACGGGCACAGGAGCCTGCGTCTTTGCTCAGTTTGAAGACGAAGTGGCTGCTCGGGAAGTGTTGGCAAAAGTGCCGAGAGGATGGGATGGGTTTGTCGCCAAGGGCGAGAACATATCACCACTCTTTGCTACATTGCAACAAGTCAGTGATTGGGGTATCGCCAAGCGGTAAGGCAGCGGGTTTTGATCTCGCCATTCCTAGGTTCGAATCCTAGTACCCCAGCCATCTCCTGAACATCGAACAGGGTATATCGATTCACCTGCCGCAGCAGTCTTGCCGGGAGTGCATGCTCCCCCTCGCCGGTTGCAGCACCCATCGTTACCCTGTCGTCATCGGGAAGGTCACTGGTCATCATGGATGACGGGGCGTCGACCAGCACGACGCTCAACCGGCTTGCCGCATGTAACCTGGGCACCTGACCTGAAAGCAGCCTATAGTGGTCTGACCCGTCAACTTGATAAATCGTTTGCCCCCAAACGATAAGGGTCTAATCAGACTCCCCACATACTGGATGCAACCCCGAGGTTTCAAACCGTGCCTGACATGAAGCTGTTTGCTGGTAACGCAACGCCGGAACTAGCCCAGAAGATCGCAGATCGCCTGTTTATCAAACTCGGCAATGCTGCCGTAGGTCGCTTTAGCGACGGCGAGATCAGCGTACAGATCAACGAGAATGTACGTGGTGGCGATATCTTCATCATTCAATCCACCTGTGCCCCGACCAACGACAATTTGATGGAATTGATCGTGATGGTGGATGCTCTGCGTCGTGCTTCAGCTGGCCGTATCACTGCCGTAATTCCCTACTTTGGCTATGCCCGTCAGGACCGCCGCGTCCGCTCCGCCCGTGTACCCATCACCGCCAAGGTCGTCGCCGACTTCCTCTCCAGCGTGGGTGTGGATCGCGTGCTGACCGTTGACCTGCATGCCGAGCAAATCCAGGGCTTCTTCGACGTCCCGGTCGACAACGTGTTCGGCAGCCCGGTGCTGCTGGAAGACATGAAGTCCAAGAACCTCGAATCCCCCGTGGTCGTGTCGCCGGACATCGGCGGCGTGGTGCGTGCCCGCGCCATCGCCAAGCTGCTGGACGATACCGACATCGCCATCATCGACAAGCGTCGTCCCCGCCCGAACGTCTCCCAGGTCATGCACCTGATCGGTGACGTGGCCGGCCGCGACTGCATCATCGTCGACGACATGATCGACACCGGCGGCACCCTGTGCAAAGCCGCAGAAGCCCTCAAAGAGCGCGGCGCCAAGCGTGTATTCGCCTACGCCACTCACCCGGTCTTCTCCGGTTCCGCCGTGGAGAACATCAAGAACTCCGTAATCGACGAACTGATCATCACCGACTCCATCCCGCTCACCGCGGAGATGAAGGCGGTCGACAAGGTCAAGCAGCTGACGCTCTCTTCCGTGCTGGCCGAAGCCATTCGCCGCATCAGCAACGAAGAGTCCATCTCTGCCATGTTTGAGCATTGATAGACCCTGTTGTGACAAAAACCGCCAGCTGGCGGTTTTTGTCTTTCTAGTCCCAGTTACACCCGGTATTGCCCTGCCTCGTTGCAGGTTAAGGATTGTTCCATGAATCGCTTGCGCCCGCTGCTGCTCCTCGCCTTCTGCAGCTTCCTGTTCGCCTGTCAGCCTGGCAGTGAAAACCAGCCCTTCGTGCTGACCCTGGCTCACATGAACGACACCCACTCCCAGTTCGACCCGGTCAACGCCGAACTGAAGGGACCCCTCTTTGGCAAGCAGGGGGAAACCGACACCCTCTACACCCGCTTCGGCGGCTATCCGCGCCTGCTCACCATGGCGAAAGCCTTCCAGGCCGACGCGCTGGCCAAGAACCAACCCCTACTGCTGCTGCACGGTGGCGATGCCTGGCAGGGCAGCGGCTACTTCAAGCTCAACGAAGGGATGGCCAACGCCGAACTGCTGAGCCAGTTCGGCCTCGACGCCATGGCGCTGGGCAACCACGAATTCGATCTCGACAACCAGAAGCTGGCCCGCTTCATCAAGGGGGTCAACTTCCCGGTGCTGGCTGCCAACCTGGATACCCGTGACGATCCGGATCTGCGCCACGCCGCCAACCTCAAGCCGTTCGTCATCTACGCCTTCGACGGCAACCAGAAGAGCCCGGTCAGCGACATCAACAACCTGCCCCAGGGCAAACAGCTGGTCGCCGTGATGGGGCTGGTGCTGGAGGACATGGCCAACATCTCCCCCAACGTCGGCAAACTGCGGTTCGGCAATGAAGTCACCTCGGCCCAGGCCACGGTGGATCTGCTGCGCCAGCACGGCATCGACCACATAGTGGCGCTCACCCACATCGGCAACCAGCGGGATCTGGCGCTGGCGGCCAAGGTGAACGGCATCGACGCCATCGTCGGCGGCCACTCCCACAGCCTGCTCGGCGATTTTCGCAACATCGGCTGGGGCAACACAGGCGAATATGCCCAACTGGTCACCAACCCGGACGGGGTCGGCATGACCTGCGTAGTACAGGCCGGCTCCTATGCCCAGGCCATCGGGCTGGCCCAGGTCAGTTTCGACGCCCAGGGCCGGGTCATCTCTTGTCAGGGTCAGAACCAGCTGCTGGCCAGCCGCGACTTCTTCGCCGACCCGGCTCGCCAGCAGACACTGGATGAAACCCGCAGCAAGCAGGCCGGCAAGTTCATCGACGCCCAGCCCAATCTGGTGACCGTGGACGAGGATCCGCGCCTGCGCGGCATCATCGACAGCCACTACAAGCCCGCCCTCGAGCAGGCGTTCGGCCCCGTCATCGCCACCGTGCCGGCCGCCCTGCAAAATGCCCGCCGCCCCGGCGACAACGGCAGCGACAGCCACGGCTCCGACGTCGCCCCCCTGGTGGCAGAAGGGCAGTATTACTGGGCCAATACCCCGGCGGTGCAGGCGCTGACCGGCGGTCCGGTCCACTTCGCCCTGCTGGCGGTGGGCGGCGTGCGCGCCGATCTGCCGGCCGGCGAGCTGCGCGAAGGGGATGCGGCGCTCACCTTGCTGCCATTCAAGAACCAGCTCTCGGTGCTGACCCTGACCGGTGCCGACGTGCGCGCCCTCTTGACCGAGACCATCACCGCCACCCTGCCCGCCAGCGCCCACGCCGGCAAGTTCCCCTACGGTGGCCACCTGCGCTACACCTTCACCGAGACCACCCCGGGCAAGGGCGGCGCCCTGACCCAGCTGCAGTGGCAGGACGCCGACGGCCAGTGGCTGGATCTGGTGGATGCGACGCGCTACCGGGTGGTGATGAACGCCTACAGCGCCAACGGCAACGATGGCTGGCAGGCGCTGGCCCGCGCCCAGGCGCAGCAAGCCGAGCGGCTGGATCTCGCCTGGCAGGATGGCAAATTGACCGGCTTCCCGGTCGAACGGGTGGAGCAGAGCGGCGATCAGCTGAGCGCCCGCTATGCCGCCGGCCATCAGCTTGACTGCAAGGCAAGCGGCGTGGATTGCGGCACCGACGCCGCCTCCTTCGTGCAGTATGTGCGCGAACAGCGCCCGACCCTGACGGCGCTGGCAGAAGAGACAGTCACCCTGGTGCGTGCCGCGCAGTAACCCGGCCCCCGCAGGCAAGACACAAAACGGGCCCCGCACTGGGGCCCGTTTTGCTGCCGTTGGCCACCGGTTCCCCGCTTTTCCCCGGCACTGGCCGAGCTTTGGTTGAGTGATCGCCAGTCGGCGGCTAGAATATTGCGTCCCATTGCCCTGGGCAGTCTGCCCATTGCAAGCAGCGAGTGAAGAAATCAAGCGTGACAAGCCAAATCAAACTGATCGTGGGGCTGGGCAATCCCGGCCCGGAATATGCCAAGACCCGCCACAACGCGGGCGCCTGGTATGTCGAGCAACTGGCACGCTGGCACAATGTCAGCCTGCGCGAAGAGCCCAAGTTCTTCGGCCACACCGCCCGCATCCAGGTGGATGGCCAGGATGTGCGCCTGCTCATCCCGAACACCTACATGAACCTCTCCGGCAAGGCGGTGGCCGCGCTGGCCCGCTTCTACCAGATCGAACCGGAAGCCATGCTGGTGGCCCACGATGAGCTGGACCTGCCCCCCGGCATCGCCAAATTCAAGCAGGGCGGTGGGCACGGCGGCCATAACGGCCTCAAGGACATCATTGTCAAGATGGGCAACAACAACAATTTCTTCCGGCTGCGGCTGGGGATAGGTCACCCGGGCGCCAAGGAGCTGGTCGCTGGTTTCGTGCTGACCAAGGCGCCCAGCAGCGAGCAGAGCCTGATCGACGCCGCACTGGACGAATCCCTGCGCGCCACCGACATTCTGTTCAAGCAGGACATGACCAAGGCCATGAACCGCCTGCACAGCTTCAAGGCCGAGAAAGTCTGAATAGAGATGCCTGACCATGGTCAGGCTCGCACAATATGACGGGGTCGCCCAAGAACCTGTTCACGCTCTGTAACGAGAGGTTGTCAGCAAGGTAAAGCGCAGCGCAGGAACCGGAGCGTATAGTCATACGTGAGGATTCCGAGCAGCACATGAGCCTTGATCACAGCCTCGCAGCAAGAGCGTGGGCAGGTTCTGCGGCCCTCAACAGCATCCATCACGTAAGGTAACAATCCATGGGTTTTAAATGCGGTATCGTGGGCCTGCCCAATGTAGGCAAATCCACCCTGTTCAACGCGCTGACCAAGGCCGGCATCGAAGCCGCCAACTTCCCGTTCTGCACCATCGAGCCGAACACCGGCGTGGTACCGATGCCGGATCCCCGCCTCGACCAGCTGGCGGCCATCATCAATCCGCAGCGCGTTGTGCCGACCACCATGGAATTCGTGGACATCGCCGGCCTGGTGGCTGGTGCCTCCAAGGGCGAGGGCCTCGGCAACCAGTTCCTGGCCAACATCCGTGAAACCGAGGCCATCGGTCACGTGGTGCGCTGCTTCGAGGACGAGAACATCGTCCACGTCGCCGGCAAGGTCTCACCGGCCGACGACATCGAGGTGATCAACACCGAGCTGGCTCTCTCCGATCTGGATGCCTGCGAGCGCGCCATCAACCGCCAGTCCAAGCGCGCCAAGGGCGGCGACAAGGATGCCAAGCTGGAAGTGGAAGTGCTGGAGAAGATCAAGGTGGCACTGGAAGACGGCCAGATGATCCGCGGCATGAAGCTGGACAAGGACGAGCTGGCCGCCGTCAGCCACCTCAACTTCCTGACCCTCAAGCCCACCATGTACATCGCCAATGTGGCGGAAGATGGCTTCGAGAACAACCCCTACCTGGATCAGGTGCGTGAAATCGCCGCCGCCGAGAACGCCGTGGTGGTGGTGGTCTGCTGCGCCATCGAAGCGGATATCGCCGAGCTGGACGACGAAGATCGCGCCGAGTTCATGGCGGATCTGGGCATCGAGGAGCCGGGCCTGAACCGGGTGATCCGCTCCGGTTACGAGTTGCTCAAGCTGCAGACCTACTTCACCGCCGGCGTGAAAGAGGTGCGGGCCTGGACCATTCCGGTCGGCGCCACCGCCCCGCAGGCCGCGGGCAAAATCCACACCGACTTCGAAAAAGGCTTTATTCGCGCCCAAACCATCGCCTTCGAAGACTTTATCGCCTACAAGGGTGAGCAGGGCGCCAAGGAAGCGGGCAAGATGCGCGCCGAAGGGAAAGATTACATCGTCAAGGACGGCGATATCATGAACTTCCTGTTCAACGTCTAATCCCATGAGAGGCCAGCATTTGCTGGCCTCTTTTTTTATCTGGCCCAAGCACCTATCTGCTGGATATGTCGTAAAAAAAACCAGATTGTTGGGCTTTTGCGCGACAGCGACCAATAACTCGCCAAACGCACTCAAATCGTTTTTTCAAACAAAAAAAGGGTTGACGCCCCACAGCCAGATACGCATAATTCGGCCCGCACAGTGACGAGGCAACGAGGCACTGGAAGCAAGGTTGGCTATGTAGCTCAGTTGGTTAGAGCATCGCACTCATAATGCGGGGGTCACAGGTTCGAATCCCGTCATAGCCACCATTTCTAGTTGGGGTATCGCCAAGCGGTAAGGCAGCGGGTTTTGATCTCGCCATCCCTAGGTTCGAATCCTAGTACCCCAGCCATTATTTCAGTTGTCGGCATTAAAGTGCTGGTGACAGGTCAAGGGAAGCAGTGATGGGTGTTGAACTCGTCAATGTGTCCAGGTTCAAATCCTGGTATCCCGGCCATTGTTAAAAGATGTTTGATAGACTCTGTCAGACATTGCTGTTGGGGTATCGCCAAGCGGTAAGGCAGCGGGTTTTGATCTCGCCATCCCTAGGTTCGAATCCTAGTACCCCAGCCATTTTTAAAAAGATGTTTGATAGTCTCTGTCAGACATTGCTGTTGGGGTATCGCCAAGCGGTAAGGCAGCGGGTTTTGATCTCGCCATCCCTAGGTTCGAATCCTAGTACCCCAGCCATCATTCTGTTCTCTTCCACCCAGTGGTTGACAACAAACGGCTATGTAGCTCAGTTGGTTAGAGCATCGCACTCATAATGCGGGGGTCACAGGTTCGAATCCCGTCATAGCCACCATTTTGAAAAACGTTCCTTCAATCATCTGATTGCAAAGAACACTGTTGGGGTATCGCCAAGCGGTAAGGCAGCGGGTTTTGATCTCGCCATCCCTAGGTTCGAATCCTAGTACCCCAGCCATTTTTACTTGTATTCGACGCAAGTCGTGCACAAGACGGCTATGTAGCTCAGTTGGTTAGAGCATCGCACTCATAATGCGGGGGTCACAGGTTCGAATCCCGTCATAGCCACCATTACTCTTGCGGAAGTGGCGAAATTGGTAGACGCACCAGATTTAGGTTCTGGCGCCCTAGGCGTGAGAGTTCGAGTCTCTCCTTCCGCACCATCGAAAGCAGTACCAAACAGACCAGCCCAGGCTGGTTTTTTTGTATCCGGCGTTTGCCACTCCTCTTCCCCTCTCCATGTCGTCACGCCCCTGCAATATCCTCTGCATGGACGGCTACAACCGCCCCTCAGCAAAGACACGCCAGCCCTGCTCCCGCCTTGGGCGCACAGTTCATGTCAGTGCCTTGCAGCCAATAAAAAGGCGGCCCGCAGGCCGCCATGTCATATGTGCCGTCAGAACGGAAAAAACCAGGGGATGGCGATGACGCTCACCACCATCACCAGCGCCGTAAAGG
Source organism: Aeromonas sp. A35_P (assembly GCF_002259925.1). Taxonomy (NCBI): domain Bacteria; kingdom Pseudomonadati; phylum Pseudomonadota; class Gammaproteobacteria; order Aeromonadales; family Aeromonadaceae; genus Aeromonas; species Aeromonas sp. A35_P. Next base: position 15,141 of record NZ_NEVB01000222.1, read on the forward strand.
GCACGCCGATGCGCACGAAGTCCACGAACTTGTAGTTGCCTGGGCCCAGCACCAGGGTGTTGACCGGCGAGGAGACAGGCGTCATGAAGGCCGCCGAGGCGGCGATGGCGATGGTCATGGCAAACGGATAGGGCGAGACCCCCATCTGCTGGGCCGTGCCGAGCGCGATCGGTGCCATCAGCACCGCCGTCGCGGTGTTGGAGATAAACAGCCCTATGATGGCGCACAGGGCGAACAGGCTGGCCAACATCACCCGCGGCCCCATCTCCCCCACCGCCGAGATCAGCGCGCCGACGATGAGATCCACCCCGCCGGTCTTTTGCAGCGCGAGCGCAAAGGGCAGCATGCCAACGATGAGGATCAGGGTTGGCCAGTGGATGGACTTGTAGGCACTCTCCATGTCGATGCAGCGAAACTTGCCCATCAGCAGGCAGGCGATCAGCGCCGCAACCACGTTGGGCACGGGATCGGTCACCATCAGCACTATCATGACCCCGAGTGCGATCAGGGCGTGAATGGCCTGACTGCGGGCCGGCGCCATCTCGTCCACTTCGGCCGGCAGACCCAGCAAGAGGAAGTCACGGCTGTGAGTCTGCAGCAGGCGGATCAGGCTCCAGTTGCCCACCACCAACAGGGTATCCCCCATCTGCAGCACCTCGTCCACCAGCTTGCCGCCAAGCGCCTCGCCGGCTCGGCGGATCCCCACCACGTTGAGACCATAGTGAGAACGAAACGCCACCTCGCGGATGCTCTTGCCGAGCAGACGGGATTCGGGGATGAGCGACACCTCCGCCATGCCCACCTCCCGCGCCTGATCGGAAAAATACTCGCCGCGCAGGATCATGGGTTCGAGCCGCGCCTCGCTGCAGAACTCCCGCACGTCCGCATCGGGGTCGGACATGTCGATGAGCAGCACATCCTTGGCCTGGAACTCGGTCACCCCGGAGACGGTCACCATCACCCGCCGGAACTTGCGCCAGCGCTCCACCCCGATGACGTTGGCCCCGTAGCGGGCTCGCAGTTGCAGCTCGTCCAGGGTCTGGCCGATCAGGGGAGAGTCAGGCCGCAAGGCCAGCCGGCGCGCACGCCCGGCCAGCCGATAGTCGCGAATGAGATCGCGCATGGTGCTGCGTCCGCTCTGCTTGTGCTTGCCCTCCTCCTCGTTACGTACCAGGGAGGTGCGCATCAGCAGCATGTAGAGGATCCCCATCCCCAGGATGATGACCCCCATGGGGGTGAAGCCGAAGAAGCCGAAACCGTGGATGTCGTGGCGCATCAGCTCACTGTTGACCACCATGTTGGGCGGCGTCGCCACCAGGGTCATCATGCCGCTGATGAGGCCGGCAAAGCCGAGCGGCATCATCAACCGGCCGGCCGGGATCCCCATCCGGTTCGCCACGCTCAGCACCACAGGGATGAAGATGGCCACCACCCCTGTGCTGCTCATCACTGCCCCCAGCAGGGCGACCGCCACCATCAGCAGCACCAGCAATCGGGTCTCGCTGCTGCCGGCTACCTTCACCAGTGCGTCCCCTACCTGATAGGCGATGCCGGTGCGCACCAGCCCCTCCCCCACCACGAACAGGGCGGCGATCAGGATGACGTTGGGATCGCTGAACCCCGCCAGCGCCTGTGGCAGGGTCAGGGTGCCGCTCAGCACGAACAGTATGATGATCAGCAAGGCAACCACGTCCATGCGGACCTTGTTGCTCACAAACAGATAAATGGCGCCCACCAGCATGCAGAGGACCCAGACCAGCTCGGAATTCACGCTCGCTCCTTTCGTTCAACACCACCCCGACCGCGGCAGGGCGGATCCCATCAGACCACAGCCAATTCATCCCCATTTTGTGACATATCAATAAAGGGGCAGGGCATCATCGCATATCAGGGCGTCATCAGGGGCCTAAAGTTGCCCGGCTCTTTTCTCATTCTTTGAGGTGGCTCGGCCCTGCACGGACAAAAGTCCTGCAAACACCCCCACGCCGCCCCTAGAATAGGCCCGGTTCACGCCCCCTATTTTCCAAGGAAACGAAAATGAGCATATTCGAGTGGTTCAGCATCAATCACACCCTGGTGACCATACCGCTGGGCGGTGGTTACGCCATGTCGTGGATCGAAGCCGTCGGCACCCTGTTCGGACTGGCCTGCATCTGGTGCGCCAGCCAGGAGAAGACCATCAACTACCTGTTCGGGCTCATCAACGTCAGCCTGTTCGCCATCATCTTCTTCCAGATCCAGCTCTACGGCCTCTTGCTGCTGCAGCTGTTCTTCTTCTGCGCCAACCTCTATGGCTGGTACGCCTGGACCCGCCCGGCCAATGCCCAGGGGGATACCCTGCAAATCCGCTGGCTCAGCAAGTCCAAGCTCATCGCCACCGCCGCAGTGAGCGTGCTGGCCATCGCCCTGCTGACCCTCTATATCGACCCGGTCTTCGCCGCCCTGGCGCGCACCGCCGTCGCCCTGCTCAACCTGTTTGGCGCCAATCTAGCCACCCCTGAGCCCTCCCCCGATGCCTTCCCCTTCTGGGATGCCAGCATGACGGTGCTCTCCGTGGTGGCCCAGATCCTGATGACCCGCAAGTACGTGGAGAACTGGATCCTCTGGGTGGTCATCAACATCATCAGCATCGGCGTCTATGCCGCCCAGGGGGTCTATGCCATGTCCCTTGAGTACCTGATCCTGCTGTTCATCGCCGCCAACGGCACACGCCTCTGGATGGCCAGCGCCAAACGTCCGCAACAGGAAGTGATCGCATGAGCCTGCTGCCCCATCTGCAATGCCGCCCGGACCAGATCGCCGAGCGGGTGGTGCTGTGTGGCGACCCGGCCCGGGTCGACCGCATCGCCAGCCAGCTCGATGAGTGTGACGTGCTGGGCCAGCACCGGGAGTTTCGTCTGATCAACGGTCGCTACCGGGGGCAGCCCATTACGGTGTGCAGCACCGGCATCGGTGGCGCCTCCGCCGTCATCGCGCTGGAGGAGCTGGTGCAGGCGGGTGCCCGCGCCCTCATCCGGGTCGGCTCCGCCGGCGCCCTGCAGCATGAGATAGCGCTGGGGGATCTCATCGTGGTGGAGGGGGCGGTGCGCAGCGAAGGCGCCTCGCAGGCCTATCTGCCGCCTGAGTACCCCGCCTGCGCCGACATCCGCCTGCAGGCCGCCCTGCTCGCCCATCTCGGCGCCAGCGAGCATCCTCACTGGCACGGGCTGGTGCGCTCCCACGACAGCTTCTACCGGGATGACGAGCAGGAAGTGTGTCGCTACTGGCACGCCCGCGGCGTGCTCGGGGCGGACATGGAGACGGCCTCCCTGCTCGCCGTCGGGCGCCTGCGCAAGGTGCGGGTAGCCGCCGTGCTCTGCAACGTGGTGACCTTCGAGCAGGATGTGCAGGAGGGGGTGAGCGACTACGCGGCCAGCGAGGCTGCCATGATGACCGGCGAGCGGCTGGCCATTGCCGCCGCCCTCCACGCCCTGACCCAATAGGCCGGGTCTGCCGGGGCAGTAGCCGGCCCCGGCAAAACGTTAAGCCCGGCACATTCGGGGGCACCAGCGCTGGCATCCCACCCCCGCCCTTGCTAGCCTCATGGCCCTCGTCAAGCCGGGCCTTCCCCATGCAGCAACAACCCTATCCGCTCGGTCGCTTTCACGCCGAGCTTGCCGCCCTCGAACCGCGCTTTGCCGCGGCGCTGGCGGCCTGCACCCTCCATTCGCGCCGCTACCTGCCGGGCGAGCCCATCCTGCGCCAGGGGGAGCAGTGCGAGCACCTCTATTTGGTGGCGCAGGGGCGGATTTCCCTCAACAGTGCGGTGCACTCGGGGCGGCTGTTTCAACTCGGCGAGATCGAGTGCCACCAGCAGATCTTCGGCGAGATGGAGTTTTTCAGCGCCACCCCGGTGCAGTGGAGCGTGGTGGCCGAGACCGAGCTGGACGCAGCCGTCATCTGCGCCGACAAGCTGGCCAAGCGGCTGCTGGCCGAGCCCGAGCTGACCCTCTTCTTCGCCGCGGCGCTTGCCAGCGACTACCTGGACACCCTGGACATCACCACCAGCCGGCTGCTGCACCCCATCGCCTACAACATCGCCTTCGAGCTGTGGCGCGAGCGCCAGCGCACCCCCATGCTCGGCTCGCGCAAGCGGGCCCACGAGGCGGCGCGCTTCGGCACCACCGAGCGGGTCTATCGGCGCGCCCTCAAGGAGCTGATCGAACAGGGTATCGTCGCCGATGGCCCCGACGGCCCCGTCATCGCCGATCTCACCAGGCTGCGCGCCTACCTTGACCTTTGATTTCCATTCACCCCATTTCGATTCACCCTGTCAGGAGAGTGCCATGTCTACCCATCCCGAGTTCACCTTCTTCAGCCGCTTCGTCGCCGACATCCAGGCCGGCCGCAAGACCATCACCATCCGCGACGAGAGCGAAGCCGACTGGCAACCCGGCCTGCGCCTGGCCCTGTTCACCAACCCGGAGCACCAGCCCTTTGGCACCATAGAGGTGCTGTCGGTCAAGGCGGTCGCCTTCGATGAGCTCAATGACGAGCACGCCCGCCAGGAGAACATGACCCTCCCTGAGCTCAAACAGGTGCTCCGCGCCATCTACCCCACCCTACCGCCGCTCTATGTCATTGAATTCAAACTGCTTGATTGAACCGGATTTGGTCTTTGCCGAGCGATGTGTTAATAGTGTCCTCTTTTGAATCAGGGAGATGACCCGAGTGTTTGAGATAGCGAGCCTGCGAGAGGGCATGATGCACGGGGTCGAGCTGTTCCAGCTGCTGCTGGAGATCATCTCCATCGCCTGTGTGGTGATAGGGTTGGGCAAGACCCTCTGGCTGGCGGCGCGGGTGCGGGATCACGAGCCCGGCTTTCCCCATATCCGGCTCTGTTTCGGCAGCTGGCTCATTCTGGCGCTGGAGTTCCAGCTCGCCGCCGACATCCTGGCCACCACGGTGGCGCCGAGCAAGGAGGAGCTCATTCGTCTCGCCATCATCGCGGTGATCCGCACCTTCCTGAACTACTTCCTCGGCAAGGAGCTGGAAGCACAAGCGGAACGCCAGCAAGACAAGGCAGAGCGCCAGCAGGCGCCGCACAGCGAGCAGGCCAGAACAGCCCAATAACCTGCTTGCCTTGCCCGGCATCCCAGCAAAGTGCCGTGCCATCCCGACCCCCGTGGTTCGGGATGGCCCAGTTGTGACCCTGCCCTCACTTTTGACAATCAGCCATCAATGGAACCCTTTTCAAGGTTTTCCCTGCCCTGTTGACTTCCCGCTCATCTGCGTAAGATAGACATTCTCCTCCCCCAACCGGCCAAGCGGATGAACAGAGAGCCCCTCCCCCTCGACCAGTGCGTCATCTACCAGATCTATCCCATGAGCTTTCAGGACAGCGATGGCGACGGCATGGGCGACATCAACGGTATCCGCCAGCGGCTCGGTTATCTGGCCACCCTGGGGGTCGACATGCTGTGGCTCACCCCCCTCTATCGCTCCCCCAAACGGGACAACGGCTACGACGTGGCGGATTACCGCGCCATCGACCCCGCCTTCGGCACCCTGGCCGAGATGGAGCAGCTGATCGCCGAGGCTGCCGCTCACGGCATCGGCATCATGATGGATATCGTCGCCAACCACACCTCCACCGAGCATGAGTGGTTTGTGCAGGCGCTGGCCGGCGATCCCCGCTATCAGGCCTACTACGTGTTTCGCGATCAGGCCTTTGTCGATGCTCACCCCATTACCTCGATCTTTGGCGGTAGCGGCTGGCAGTACGTGCCGGCGCTGGATCGCTACTACCTGCACAACTTCGATGTGAGCCAGGCCGATCTGGACTGGGACAACCCGGTGGTGCGCGCCGAGATGGCAGAGGTGATCCACTTCTGGCTGGGCAAAGGAGTAAAGGGATTTCGCTTCGATGTGATCGACATGGTGAGCAAGGATTGGGACCGGCTTGCCATGAGCAACGGCCCCCGCCTGCACGACTATATCCGCGAGCTCAATGCCGAGAGCTTCGGCGGCCAGGGGATCATCACAGTGGGGGAGACCTGGTCGGCGGATCTTGCCCATATGCAGAACTATTCGAACCCCGATGGCAGCGAGTTCAGCATGGTGTTCAACTTCGAGCATCTGGGGCTCGGCAGTGACAAGTGGACCTCCCGCTTCGACCCTCTCGCCTTCAAGCGGGCCATGGCCCGCCACCAGCAGGGGCTCCATGGCCGAGGCTGGAACAGCCTGTTTCTCGGCAACCACGACCTGCCCCGCGCCGTCTCCCGCTTTGGCGATGACAGGCCCGAGTGGCGCGAAGTGAGCGCCAAGCTGTGGGCCATGGTGCTGCACCTGATGCAGGGCACCCCCTTCATCTATCAGGGGGAGGAGTTGGCCATGACCAACCGCCACTGGCAGCCGGATGAGCTGCGCGACGTGGAGGCGATCAACTACCTCGCCAGCCAGGCGGGGCTGGATCCTGCCGATCTCGCCCGCCGCCTCGATGCCATCGGCCGCGACAACGCCCGCACCCCGATGCAGTGGGATGCCGGCCACCAAGCCGGTTTCAGCACCGTCACGCCCTGGATTGCGCTCAACGCCAACCACCTCGAGATCAACGCCGCCGAGCAGCTGGCCCGCCCCGACTCGCCGTTTCACTGCTATCGCCAGCTCATCGCCCTGCGCAAAGCCCATCCGGTCATTCGTCACGGCGACTTCGAGTTGCTGGATGGGGATGACCCGGAGCGCATCGGCTATCGCCGCTGCTGGCAAGACCCCGTGAGCGGGGAGCGGCACACCCTGCTGCTGCTCGCCAACCTCACTGACCACCCCCTAGTCATGCCGCACCTTGACCAGGTGGAGGCAGGCGCCCCCCTGCTGATAAGCAACTACCCGGGGCAGCCCGCCGCTACCTTTGCCCCCTATCAGGCGGTCGCCTGGTTGGTGCGAGCCCCCGCGTAACAGCAGGGGTCGCCGCCAGCCCCCTGCCATCTCCCCCCCTTGCTGGGCCCCAGAACCCTTTAATCACTTAAAAACTTCGCCCGGTCTCCTCACCGCAACCGCTCGGCGCCTTGTTCACTATCGACAACAAAAACACCACAACATATTGTTTTTATTCAAAATAAAAAAGTATTGAAGCGAGTGTTCTGTCATCAACCGCACGAATTAATCGCTGTTTAGCCAGAGTGAAAAGTCAATTCAGATTTGCGCCCTTGTGGTTCTTCGCCGGCTCCTTATGGTTTCCATCCGAAGCGTGCGGCGCAGCGCCGTACGCCGACGTTCAGGCTCGCGGGCACTCTCCCGCCATAACAACAGGACATCATCATGCGCAAAACCGGTGTGGCACTCGCCATCTCCAACCTCTTCTGGTTCCACTCGGCCATGGCGGCCCCTCTGATCTTCCCGGACGATCCCGCCCTCAGCAACGGCCAGCACTCCCTTGCCCTCGATCGCAGCTTCCAGCTGGCCCAGGACGATCTGGGCAACCGGATCCACCAGCTCCACCTGCCCCTCCAGACCGAGCCGGAACTGGTGGCGGAGCTGGAGCAGATCGGCAGGGAGCAGGGATTCTCGGTCAGCACCCACGCTGACATGTACGCCTGGACCGAGGACAACATGTGGCTGTCACGCGATGGCGCCCTCGTCTTCCGCCCCCAGGCGCCGCTGGCGGACAAGGGCAGCTACCACGCCTTCGTCACCGCCCTCACCGAGCAGAGCCCGGAGGCCGAGCAGGAGGGGCACCACAGTCTCGGCAGCCAGGATTCCCAGGGGCTCAACGAGAGCTATCTCTCCCAGGCCAACAGTTTCGCCGAGGAGCAGGGACGCGAGCTCATCCCCACCTTCTCCATCATCGATGGTGGCAACATGCTGACCGGCCAGCGCCCAGACGGTACTCCCTATGCCCTGATCGGTCGCGACGCCCTGCTGCAAACCACCCTGCACCACAGCCGGCTGGACAGCGAGCGCATCGCCACCCGCGAGGAGCGTATGGAGCGCGACGGCGAGTTTCGTCTGCAACTGAGCGAAGAGGTGTGGCTGAACAGTCCCTATACCATCCAGAAGGGTCATGACACCGAGGTGGATCTCATCCTGCTGGAGGCGGCCAACCTGCTGCCGTCCGGGCTGGATGAGCCGCAGCGCCACGCCTTTGCCAGAACCGCGCGGGCCAAGGCCGAGCTGGCTCAGTACGAGGTGAACTGGGCGACCCGCCAGGCAGCGGAGCAACGGATGTTTCTGAGCAAGCAGCAGGGGGAGCGCATTGCCGAGCGCTATCGCGCCATCCATGGCCAGCCGCTGCCGGCCTCCTTCGACCTGCTGGCCCAGCTCAAACGGGAGTACGCAGGCCTGGTGGTGACCGCCGATCTGCACGCCGACTTCGGCGATGAGCAGATAACCGATGCGCTGCAGACGCTGACGGCCGATGCCGCCACCCTGACCCGGCTTGGCCGCATGCTGCAGGCCGGCGGCTACCAGCGCACCGGGCTGACCGGGGCCGAGCAAGCACATCAGCCCCGCCGCTTCCTCGCCATGATGGCCATCAGCCAGCGCCTGAT